>JBBSDT010000005.1:0-25999 GCA_038240405.1 Ignavibacteria bacterium | reverse complement strand
TATTCCCTGGTTACCAATCTCCTGATTGGTAACCTCACAAATTCTGATAGGACAAACTCCTTATTTTATAAGCAGCATTTTTCTTACGTCAGAAAAATCATTGGTAACAATTTTTTATTCCCTGGTTACCAATCTCCTGATTGGTAACCTCACAAATTCTGATAGGACAAACTCCTTATTTTATAAGCAGCATTTTTTTTACGTCAGAAAAATCATTGGTAACAATTTTATAATAGTAAATTCCACTTGAGAGATTATCCCCGTTAAAATCAACTTTATAACTTCCCGGTTGCACTTCTTCATTCAATAAGGTTTCAACTTCTTCTCCAATTGTATTATAAATTATTATCTTAACATTTCCGTTTTTTATAACGTCAAATTTTATATTTGTTGTCGGATTAAAAGGGTTTGGATAGTTTTGATACAAATTGTACTTATCCGGAAGTATTGTGCTTATTTGGTTAATGCCGACTGGAATTGTTGACCACCGGGCTATTTCGGTAAGCGGGATTCCCATTGTCACTGTGACCGAAGTATCATGTCCGAGACTGTCTGTGCTGGTATATGAACCAATACCAGTTCCGATCCAACCTATGAAGTAATATGTTGTCCCACCGTTTACAACTCTTCTCGATAACACTCCAAAATTTGCGTTTGAAGCAGAATCATAAAAAACATTACCTCCAAATGAATTTCCCTGTGAGGAGGTCAAAGTTAATTTATACTGGATTTTATAAAATGCAGTTAACGTTGTATTGGAATTAATTGTAATTGTCTGGGTTGTATCCCCGCCGTTGGACCAGTTAGTGAAGACATATTGATTGATTCCGAGTACTCTGGGACTTACAGCCTGAACCGTTACGTTTGTTCCGTTAGGGATTATAAGCTGCTGAGTCTGAGTATATGTTATTCCGTTAATTTTGAATTGTGCAATTCCCGGCCTGTTAGTTCCAACGTTTAAATATGATGCATTAACAAGTACCTCAACTGTTCTTCTGTGTACAGGCGTTCCATTGGGACCCTGTGCCAGAACTTTCACTCTGTATCTGCCAGGTGTAACGCTTCCGACTGCTTCTACTCTTACCATCACCGAATCAGGATACGAAGTTATTGAATCTCTTCCAACAATTGAAACATTCAGTGTACCGCTTGCAGGAACAGAGTCAAGGCTGGCAGTAAATCTTATACTGCCGGTATAAAGTTTAACGCTCGGAACTGAAACACTAAAACTTACATTTTGACCGCTATTGATGTTTACAGACGAAATTCCTGACCTCACTGCATAATCAGGGAAATATGCTACATAACTTCCGAAGCCACCGTTTCTGAAATCTGTCCATGCTACCATGGAAGTCTTTGAGTTGGATACTATAGAACTATAGTCCCCCAGATATGTAGGAGTTCCTCCACCTCCGCATGTCGTACAGTTTATTTTCATTTTCTTATTCGAGATTTGTTTGTTGGAAACAAAAGTGACTCCTCCGTCAGTCGAATAAGATGCATATATAAGAGCGCTGTCACTTGTCGGGCAATCACGCGTATCCATCCATTGAACATATAATTTCCCGGTTTCTTTATCGCACCATTGTGCAGGCATCCATTGGTGATTCGCTTCCGAATTAGGGTCATCATTGATTTTTGTTTGTGCTGACCATGTTACGCCCTGGTCTGTTGAATATCTGCAGAAAATGTCCGGCTTGTTGCCGTCCCCGACTGGTGTATTAGAAGAGTAAACCAGATAAAGCCTCCCTCTGAAAGGTCCAAAACTATTATCAGCAGAAATAAACGGATAAGGGCGGGTTCTCATATTCTCAACGGAATTTCTTCCTGCTATATTCGTACCAACGTAGTTAGCAAAATTTTGTCCTGACATAACATCAAAAGACTGACCGCCGTTTGTGGACCTGAAAAAAGTATAGGTAGCTGCAAAAGAACTTCCTGTATTAGTAACGACATATACACAGCCTCCGGAAACATTTCCTCCCGGCACATCAGGACCTACACATACCATCATTCCAGGCAACGTGTTCGAAGACGAAAAAGTATTCGTAAAAGACGCTCCGTGATCAATGCTTCTTACGAAATTTCCCGGAGTCATTGTTCCATAAACGTAATTAGCAAAAGGTCCTCCGGTCTGATCAGCTGCGATCCAGTTCTTATCATTACCGATATTTGCAGATACGCCTGTTGACCATGTAACCCCATTATTAGTTGAATGGATATTCCAGGTGCCCGTAATAGGACTTTTCATATTATCATAAAATAAATTTCCTAAACTGTCATAAGCTGTGATAGGGTCTCCCGCAGTATTGGGAAAGCTCGGATTGTTTCTTATCCAGTCAATTCCATTAAGAGTATAATATGTGCCATTTGTATTGTATGCTATAAAATACCAGGCAGGGTTTCTCGGGTTTTCGGAGATATGGCATTCAGCAAAATCATTTCCCAGGTCAAAATTGTCATAACCTGAATTATCTGTTATTACGGTTACCGCTTTTGGAGTAACTGTTGAAATATGATCCCAATATTGTTTCGGAGGCTGATCGAGTAAAGGATTGTCATCCTGAGCGAAAATTGTTTTTATGTTGAGCATTAAAAGACTGATTGCAAAAAAATAAATTAAGACTTTATTTGTCATTACTGTTCCCTTTCTGATTAATAAAATTTGTTTAATTAAACCTGTATGTTTATTAAAATAATTAATAAAAGTCTGCCTAACAACATAATATTTTAATATTTTAATTACCTGCAATATCCTGCGAATTAGTCGTTCGGTTCTCTTAATAAAAAGATTCCATCCCGCACAAAATACGAAATGGAATCTTTAAGTTTCTAAAGTAAATATATTATTATTTTACCAAAACCATTCTTTTGGTCTCAGCAAATTCTCCTGATGCAAGCTTGTAATAGTAGATTCCGCTTGAAACCGACGAAGCATTCCAGTTAACTTCATAAGAGCCTGCCTGCAAATTATCATTTATAAGATTGAATACTTCCTTACCTAAAGCATCATAAATTTTCAGACTTGTAAACCCTGCCTTTGTCAAACCGAATTTTATGTTGGTTGTCGGATTGAAAGGATTCGGATAATTTTGAGACAAAGAATATTTCACGGGTATTTGTGATGAATAGTTGACGACATTTAATATAGTATTAAACTTGTTTTTAGCTGCAATTGAATGTGCTCGCAATTGGGATAAATTATCGCCTGCAATCAAAGCAAAGACAATTGTAATTTCTCCGTTTGCAGGTATTGTATAAGGTCCGCTGCCTACCACATTGGCAACATCACCCCCGGTTGTTCCCCCGGCTTGTTGTCTGCCGATTCCCGAAGAAATAGATTGAAATTTTTCCTGGTCTGTGAAACCGTCATAGATTCCCCATGGATTTCCTGAAATAGTATTATCATTATCTATAGCCCAGTAATTTACATTCGTAGCAGAAAGTAAAGACATTCCTACATATGTACCGGGATTATTATCAGTTCTCCAGATATAGCCCATTTGATTTGCAGCGTCCCAGTCAGCTTTGTTAAAAGCTCCGCTTGCACCGACATCCCAGTCTGCAAATAATCCGGCATAGAAATTACTAATCGCAGAGGCTGTCGTATTCTTGATTTTATATTTCATAATTATATAATCAGAATCTGCATTGGTGTTGAATTCATAAGAACTAAAATTAACCTCTATACCTAGCTTATTCACACCTGCGCCATCATCATTATACTTTGCATTTCCATCCTGACTTGAAATTATTCCCGGCTCTGTAATTTGGAAAGGTATAATATTTGTAAAGTCTACACTCTCAACAGCCTGGTCGCTTCCTCTGACGCAGTCGGAAACTTTGGTATTTGAAACCGCACAAATCAGTCCTCCTTCATATGTTAAGCTCGAACCGTTCTTATATTTAAATCCATCACCCTGTGAGTTAGTTGGATAATCATTATACCCAAAATTGCCCCTGCTGTTTATTGTCGTTGTAATTTTGTTTGCATTCGAATTAAAGTAGCTTGGATTTACTATGACAGAAAAATATTCAAAGTCGGAATATGAACCGTCGGTATATACTATTTTGAAATCAACAATTGTATTCGCTGCTGCAGAGGAGTTGACCTTTACTCTGAAAGGCGAAGCATTGTTAGTAGCGCTTCCAAGAGTTGGAATTGCCCCAAGGGAAGATGTTCCGCTTAATAATGTGACAGCCGGTGAAGAGGTGGTAATTGTAGCCGAGACATTTGGTGTCGCATCCAGATAATTTTTGAATGTTCCGGTGATACTTATTGTATCGTTGGGCTGTGGAACGTTATTGTTACCGTCGGTAACAATGTAAGAATTAAGTCTTACCGATGGCGAATTAACAGTCAATGCCCTGAACATATTTACTCTTCCTCTTCCGAGCTTTCCGGCATAGCTTGGATTTATTCCATCAATATTATCACAGGTGACCCTGACTTTTTCACCGGCTTGAAAACCCGTATAAGTAGGAAACTGTGATTTAACTATTGCACAGGTTCCCGCACAAATAGGTGAAGCCATTGAAGTCCCGTCAAAAGTTGCATAAGTATTGTTCCATACGGTACTGTATATACTTGAACCGGGAGCGCACACATCTATAGTATTTCCATAATTGGAAAAAGAAGATTTTGTATCGGATGAATTTGTAGAAGCAACACTCAAAACATATTTATAGCTGGCCGGATAGAATGGAGTGCTTGAACTATTATTTCCGGCTGCACAAACAACCAGAGAATTTTTGTTGATCGTTGCATAAGTAATAACATCCTGTTCAAATTGTCCTCCACCGGAACCTCCCCATGAACAATTAATTACGCTACACCCGTGATCTGAAGCAAACTTTATTCCTTCATAACCCGTAAGAATATAACCCGACCCACCCGCTCCGCGAGTATCGTTATCAGCGGCACATTTCACTGCCATTAGCTTACACTTAAATCCGGTACCTGCAACACCAATTCCATTATTGGTTACGGCAGACGCATCGCCGGAAACGTGTGAACCATGGTCGTTATTTGCACCCATAATCATAGGATTATTATCTTCTACTATGTTATTGTAGTCAGCTCCGGCTAAATCCCATCCGCGGTAGTTATCTATGTACCCGTCTCCGTCATCGTCAATTCCGTTAATAGGGTCAGCATAGTTAATTTTGATGTTCGCTGCAAGATCCGGATGATCCCAATCTGTGCCCGAATCAACAATTCCGATTACAACATTTGTATCACCTTGTTGAATATCCCATCCAGCAGGAGCCTGGATCTTATTTATATAGTACTGTGATCCCAAAGAAGGATCATTTGGCGTAAAACAAACTTGCTGTATATATTTTGGCTGTGCATACTCAACTTCTTCGGTATTATAAATTTCATTTACTGCGTCTTCGATACTTTTTCCCGAGTTATATTTAACAATATATATTAAGGAAAGATCGGCCATTCTTTCTCCGTCGGCAGAAAACTGCTGTACGGGTTTTACTGCATCTGCAAATAATTTCTTAACTCCGGTTACATTCAGATCGCTTAGAACCGAGTTAATATTTAAATTATCAATTTCATTTAACCTTGCTGAATTTCTGTTTTTTTCCTTTAGTCTGAAGATGATTGTTTTAGGCATATAATCATTTTCAGTAATATTGGATGGCATCCTGAAATAATCATTTGTCTTAAGCGGCTTTTTGTCATCAATGTTTCTAAAAGCAAAGAAAGCTGTAGACATTAGAAACAGAAGGAGAAAATAATGTGTAAATTTGTTAACTGTCATTTTTTTAAGTTTGAGTATTAATAAATATATTTGGTTGGCATTGTTATTTTTATACGCTAAAGAAGTTCTTTCTCAGCGAAGAAGAATGAAACTTCTGTATTCCCGTTGTCTTCGGAATCTGAACCGTGTACGGCATTTTCCGATTTTGAATCTGCAAATAATTTACGCAGGGTTCCTTCTGCAGCTTCCGCAGGGTCTGTTGCTCCTATCAGTGTTCTGTAATCCTGAATTGCATTTTCTTTTTCAAGTGCGATTGCTATCACAGGACCCGAGGACATGAATGAAACTAACTCCCCGTAAAAAGGTCTTTCTTTGTGAACCTCATAAAACTTCCCAGCCATTGATTCGCTAAGCCTGGTCATCTTTAATCCTAATATCCTAAACCCGCTATCTGAAATTTTTTGAATTATACTTCCCTGAACGTTTTTCTTTACAGCATCAGGTTTTATTATGCATAAAGTTCTTTGCAGCAAATTTGATTGTCCTTTCTTTAATATTTAAATGTATTAATAATTAATATCCAACACTTCCTGCAGGTGGCTCTTTAGTTTCCACAGATGTTTCAGCCGGAGCCGAATAATGATAAATGTTACATCTTTTTGTACTGAGCTTTTTAATCAGAAGATCTGTTGTTGCCGGGCAGGTACCGTTGCTTCTTAAACCTGTAACTGTGCAGACACTTGCTTCCTCAACTCCGTCAGGCATCAGAAAATATGCTACCGGGAAATCAAATTCATCATCAGAATAAAGCTGCTGCATAAATCTACCCCAGATAGGAGCTGCAGCTTTTCCTCCCTGTCCATAACCGCCTCCGAATTTAATCCGTGCGTCATCAAATCCCAGCCACACTCCCGCAACAAATTGCGGAGTAAAACCCACAAACCACGCATCTCCGTAGTTCTGAGTTGTTCCGGTCTTACCAGCCGCAGGTCTGTGAAAAAATTGTCTTACACTCGAGGCGGTACCATAATCAATAACGTCCTCCATCATATCGCTCATTACGAAGGCAACGTCTTCAGTCATTACTTCTTTTGTTTCCGGATGAAACTCTTCAATAATTTTTCCATTTCTATCTTCTATCTTTAATATTGCAATCGGTTCAACCCATATTCCTTCGTTAGCAAGAGTACCGTACGCATTTGTAAGTTCAAGAGGTGAGACTTCCCCCACCCCAAGCGCTAAGGACAATACGTTAGGAAGCTCGGAATTAATACCCATCTTGTGCGCAAGATCAATTACTTTATCCATTGGCGCAATTTCCATAGCCGTTCTTACAGCAATTACGTTGATTGATTTTGCTATGCCTTCTCGCATTGATATACTGCCGCCGGTGCCTCCGCCTTTCGGAGACCATACCGTTCCTCCGACATTCACTACAATAGGATCGTTAGAGATCATATATCCGGGGGAATATCCGTTCATGATTGCAGTTGAGTAAACAAATGGTTTAAATGCCGATCCCGGTTGTCTTTTAATTTGTGTAACATGATTTAATCCATACTTAAAGGTCACACTCGGGTTAGCGCCAACCATTGCTTTTATCTCCCCCGTATGGGGATTCATAACTACAAAACCAACCTGTACGGTAGTGGCAAGAATCTTAACGGAATCTATAAAGGATTTATTAGTCTTAAGCTTATCATATATTTTGCTTCTTTCTTCTTCTGTGGTTGCTTTCTTGTAATTATCAGATAGCTTTATATTCTTATCAATTGCATCATTAAGTATTTCTTTGTTGTAATTCCAATTCCAATAGCCGTTAAAAGATTTTTGAAACGGACCAAGTTGATTTTTAACAGCGTCGACTGCATGTTTCTGAAAACGTGAATCTAATGTGGTGTACACTTTCAAGCCGTCGCGATAAAGATCATATCCGTATTTCTCAGCTCTTTTTTCCAGCAGCTGTCTTACGTATTCAGTGAATTGCGGCGCAGGAGAATTAAAGTTTGCATAATCCTTTTTTATACTTAACTTTATCGGATCATTTAGTGCAAGATCTAAATTTCCTTTGGGTATAAATTCGGCTTCATACATTTCATTTAAAACGAGATTTCTTCTTTTAAGAGCTGCATCCGAATTGTCAACCGGATCGTAATTTGAAGGAGATTTTAAAACTCCAACAAGTAACGCACATTCATCGAGTGTCAGATCCTTGGCGCTTTTATCAAAGTAAGTTTGTGCAGCAGCCTCAACTCCATATGCCCCTTTACCGAAATAAACCGTATTTAGATAATAGGCAAGTATCTCCTCTTTGGTATAAGTTCTTTCGATTTGAACCGCAGTCATCGCTTCCCTTAGTTTTCTGTTCAGAGAAATTTCATTACCGATGTCCTTATATAAATTCCTCGCAAGCTGTTGTGTAATTGTAGAAGCCCCCTCTTTGGTAAGGTTTCCCCGCAAAAGATTTTTAAACAATGCTTTTGCAATGCGGTCTATATCCACCCCCCAATGATCATAAAATTTCCTGTCTTCAGTTGCTATAAGAGCCTGAATCATGTTTTTAGGAATATTATCAAGTGTGACCTTCGTTCTGTTCTTCAGGAAAAATTTATCGATTACTTCTCCGTCGACGGAGTATATTTTTGTCGCTTCTTCAAGTTTTGGATTTTCAAGCTCGGCAAGTGAAGGAAGAGTCTGTGAAAGAAAAACTAAGTAGACGGTAAGAAAAATTGCAGCGAAGGCAATTATCAGGATCGAAGTTATTAATAACTTATTAGTTGTGTTAATTCGCTTTTGCTTTTTCTGCCTGTAATCCTTATCTGAAAAATACTTGTTTAATTCTTCCTCGCTGTATTTATTATATTTACTCAAATTAATATTTATTCAAATCTTTTTTATGATGCAAGACTTGCATTGCTGTGTTGAAAATCGTAAAATCTTTTTAATTCAAAACTATTATTTTTAAAAACTCCATATGTAAAATATTCTATCCAGTCTCCCAGATTAATGTAATAACTGGCATTGTGCCTCGTCATTTGGGGTATATGCCGGTGTCCCATAATTACATATTCAACTCCTTCGTCTATCTTCCGGAATGCAAAATCCCTCATCCCGTCATGCTCCGAATAATCTTTATTGTTTGTATGATATCTCGATGAATGTGATGTTCCTTTGGCAATCGAGATACCAATATCAGGGTGTAGAAGAGAATAGAGCTTCTGCGTAAAATTATTGCGCAATATCCTTTTGATTATTCTGTATCCCAGGTCATTATTTGCAAAACCATCCCCGTGATGTATAAAGAATTTTTTACCGTCTATTTCCTTTTCAATATGCGAATGACAGATTTTTATCCCGAATTCTTTTTCGAAAAAATCGCCTTTCCAAAAGTCATGATTTCCGGCTATATAATTTATTTTAATACCTTTGTCGACTGTCTCGGAAATCTTTGTAAAAAGTTTGTAATAGCCTCGGGGAACTACCTGCTTATATTCAATCCAGCAATCAAAAAGATCTCCGACAATAAATATCTCCTTTGCGTCTTTCTGCGCGAGTGAAATGAATTCTATTACTTTAGATTCCTTTAATCTTTCCTTTTCCGGTTCTTCTAATCCAAAATGAACATCTGAAAAAAAATAATATGCATCGTTCATTAAATATTTATAAGTTACTTAACTTTTATTTTCGTGGAGAAATTTTTATTACCGAGCTTGCATACCCCGTCAACCGATGAGCAATACCCGAATTTTACATTTCCTGAAATAGTAAGCATTGAGCCGCTTGCTGCGTCTGCAGGAACTGTGAAATTATATTTTACTTTTGAATTCGAAATATAGTCACCTTCTTCACCTGAGTAATCCTGTAAGCCCTGACCTTCAACATCATTGGATGTTAATTTAATTGTGACTTCAGGATCCTTTGGTATTTTAACATGAGAGCCGGTTTTGAAGTTAAGAATGAGCACCCCGGATTCCCCGGGATTGTAGGATTTCTTATTTGTTGAAGCCACAAGCCCCGGCAAATCCTGTTTTTCGGAAAGCGTAAAACCCATTGCGGGAATCAATAAAGCCATCGCAAAGAAAATTGTAAGTATTTTTATGCCGCTTAGTTTATTTGACAAATTTTTACTCCTGTATTTATTATTTTTATTTTTAAAATATACTAATTTTGATTTTTTATACAAAGACAAAATGCGAATTTATACTGCATCTGAGCTTAAAACAATCCTTCCAAGCCCTTCTTTCTTGCGACATATCAATATCTTTTTATGATATGATCTTCAGAATAACCATTTGTACCTGCAATGTGGGACTCGATGTGTGCATATGCGTTGTGATTATGAATGCTCTCGAAATTTTCCGCTTCAACACTATACCATGTAATATTCTTATTCTCTTTTAATTTTATTACAACATTTCGAACCAGGTCTTCAACAAAAACCGGATTTTCATATGCTCTTTCTGTTACAAACTTTTCATCCTGCCTTTTTAAGAGCGAGTAAAGTTCCGAACTGGCGCTTTTTTCAACAATTTCTATAATATCTTCAATCCATACTGTATTCTTAAATCTGACCGCCACCGTCACCTCTCCTCTTTGATTGTGGGCTCCATATTTGGAAATATTCTTTGAACACGGACAAAGCGTAGTGACCGGTACCTTTACCGTTAATATAAAATCTTTCTTTTTATTATTCCTGACCGCATGGAGTTTTGCTACGTAGTCAATAAGAGAGGGTTTACCCGAAACAGGAGCTTTTTTTTCCATGAAATACGGAAATTCTATCTCTATATGCGTGGCATTGGCATTCAAACGTTTTTGCATTTCCTCTAATATATTATCAACCGAATCAATGTGAATCTCCCTATCCTTACATTGCAAAATTTCAATAAACCGGCTCATATGTGTTCCTTTAAATTCTTTAGGAAGGTCAACTGTCATTGAAATTGTTGCTACTGTATGTTGCAGTTCATTGTCTTTATCCTTTACAACAATAGGATATTTTATATTTTTAACTCCTACTTTATCAATTGGGATCTGACGTATGTCAATTTGATTTTGAGTATCGGGAAGACACGAAATGGCTGTTGCCGGAATTGTACTGCTTTTATTCAAATTTTGATTTATTTGATTATAATAATGTAATTTCCTGATGTCTGAATAAAACCTTAAATAGCAATTTAAAATTTCAATAATTAAGCAGTTTTTATAACAGGATAATCCGAGCAATCAAGAGTCATCATAAAAACTTCCTTATCCTTCTTCATTATTTCATCCCATATAAATAATTTATCTGTAACTGGAATATTTTTCTCAGGGAATTCATCCGGATGCACGAAATAAAAAGCTCCTTCATTACATTCCGGAGGCAATTCTTCTACAAAATTCCGATACTCCATCAGAAAAATCATTATATTTCCCACCACCGGATAATTTTTTTCTCCGATAATACCTATTAACTTCCAATCCTTTTCATTAGATACAATTGAACATTCCTCAAATACCTCTCTTACAGCACATCGCGTTGGTGATTCTGCTTCTTCCGAAATTAGTTTTCCGCCAGGCGGAGAAAACATACCCTTATTTGGCTCTTTTAGTCTTTCCATTAAAAGAAACTCTCCCTTTTTGTTCTGAATGTACAACAAAGTAGCAAGCTTCATGCTGCTATTTTAATGGATTCCATTAAATTCTGAATATCAATCGGGAACCGTGGTAAACTATAAACCAATTCCTTACTCTTCATCTTTAAATCCAAATTTAAGTTTTGCCTTCTGAATTTCCGGGTCTTTGAGCTCTTCTTGTTTCTCAACGTTTATGGGTTTTTCTGTCTCTTCTGTCTCTTTTTCTTTCTTATCTGGCTCTTTTACCGGCAACGCTGTTTTTTCATTTTCTCTTAAGCCTTTACCTGGTGCTTTTTTATTTCTCTTATTAATTGGTGCGGATTCATGTATTTCCTGAACCTCTTCTTCGTCAAACAGATTTATTCCGCTTTTCAGTGATTTGATTTCTTTCAGATTCACAGGACTTCGCTTTTCTTCTTTAACTCTGGGCTTCTCAAATTCCTCTTCTTTCGCTCCCAGTATTGTAAATTCTCCTTCCCCTAAATATTCTCCGGTCTCTGTCATATCTACAAATATTTCTTCTTTGATATCCTCCTTTATTTCTTCTTCCTTATCTAGTCTGAGTTTGTCCACTCTGCCCCTCATAAGATACTTTTCCTTAAATTCAAAATATTTTCCCGTCGAATATATCCTTTCGGAAATCTCTTTAGCTTTTGACTGTGCCTGCGTAAGTGAGGTATCAGTTACCTTTCTGTCTCTGATTAAAATTTCACCTTTAAGCATGACATCAGTAATATCTTTTGAAGTAAGATTTTGAATTATAAATTCACAGACTGTCTCCGAAGTAAGTTCGGGCAGTGTCAGAATATTTCTGAAGTCCTTTAAATCAAAAAAAATCAAATCGGCTGATTTGTTTCTTTCCACTGATCCGGTCAGGTTTGAAACTCCAAACACTGATGAAGGATTCTGAACAGACATCTGTAAAATGTTTTCAAATGGGAGTATGTTTCTGGAGCTTAACGTGGCAAGCGCTTTCAGTTCTGATAAAATATCATTGCCGGTATAGCCTGTGCCAACAATAATATTCAATCCGGACTGAACAATCTCGTCTATATCAATTCTTTTCTCCGATAAATTAACGTAATCAGAAGGTGAAATAAGAACACTGGCTTTTTTCTTTTTCATAATTTCGATCTCACCCGGCATCAAATGTGTGGGGTTTGAAATGATCGTGTTCTCTGATACCAATTCCATTTCAGCTAAAACATTAACAAACGCCTTTCCAAACATTTTCTTTATTGAATCAACTGTCTTTTGTGAAAATGAAGCTTCAATAAACAATTTAAACTGATTGCCGGTTAAGCTTTTTCTTATGGAAGTAAGGGAATAGTTATTTATATCCTCGTCGGTATTGAATCCTGCTGACAGGAAATTACTGTAATCATAGGGTTCGGCAAGCATAGAAAAGTCGTGCGAAGTCAGATTAAAATATTGTTTGATCCAGTGAACGTCTTTTAAGTTAAGATCAGAAAACTCCTTCCGGACAGCCGTAGCGCCTTCATTGATGAATATTTCTCCGTTTTGAAGGGAGTGAAGATAATTAATCTTCATCAGGTCAGTAAGAGTTCCGAAGTTTTCGGGGATTGATAAATACCGGTCAATTAGTTTTAACGAAAGCCAGGAGTGTATGTTTTCATAAGAACATTTTTTGAAAAAAATCTTATTTAGTGAATAAGACGATACTGTTTTTGAATTAAAAAATCCCGGCATTATCAGCATGGCAGTTGCATCAATTATTTCTGCATCAGGATTTTTTGTCTTAAATTCGTTTTCGTTGAATTTTCTTTCATAGTCAATCAGAAAAATTTTATTATTTTTTATTACTACATTGAAATAACCAGTCTGACGCTTTCTGTCCAGGGTTAAAACCAAACCATTTTTAATGACTATGTATTTATCCAACTATAAATCCTCTATTATAAATTTTTCATTCAAAAGATATTCGCTGTTACACAATTTGTTAACTTCATTCATGTACAGGGCGTATTGAAATCCGCCTCTTACACTATATGCTCCGTATTCACCCTTGGTGTTTAGTGCCACAAAGCCTACCTGGAAAATATGATCCCTGTTCTTACTTGAAAGCAAATTAAGCCTGTAAACTCTCTCACATGCAAGCCTGCATGCTTCCATCGGGGAATTTCCGTTTCTCATCAGCTCAACTATTAAAAAACTTCCGCAAGCCCTTATACATTCCTCGCCCCTGCCTGTGGATACAGCGCCGCCAACTTCCCCATCCACGTATAATCCCGAACCTATAATCGGGCTGTCGCCAACTCTCCCATGAAGCTTCCATGCCATTCCGCTTGTTGTGCACGAAGCAGAGATCTTCCCTTCCTTATCAATTGCAACCATTCCAATTGTATCATGAAATCCATCTTCGTTTATTTTATCATGTTTTGTTTCGATAATTTTAAAATCATCAGTATGAATTTCTTCGGGTTTGGTATCTTTGGTGAGCTTCCATTCATGAAATCTTTTTATAGATTCGGGAGTAAGAAGATTTTCCGCCTTAAAACCGTTTTTTATCGCAAATTCATATGCTCCATCCCCTGCCAGTATAGTATGTTCGGTGTCTTCAAGAACAAGTCTTGCAAGGCTGATCGGATTGTGAATATTTTCCACGCAAATTACCGAACCGATTCGCGCTCTCCAGTCCATTATTGCAGCGTCCAGAGTAACTACACCTCTTTCATCGGGAAGTCCGCCATATCCTACACTCAAAACCGACGGATCATCTTCTGCTATCTTAACACCTTGCTCAACCGCATCAAGAGAATTACCTCCGGCTTTCAGAATGCTGTAGGCAGCCTCATTTGCCGCAAGTCCGTGTTTCCATGTTGATATTACAATGGGATTCATATTCAAAATTTGTTTGGATCAGAAAAAAAAAAGCTGAATACATTTCCCCTACTGGTTCCCAATCTCTGATTGGGAACCAACCAGAAATGCTATAACAAAGGATCAACTTATTATATTCTGCGAAATTATTTCAAATGTCCTGTCGTATCTGTACTGAATATTCATGTGCCCGTCATCAAATTCTTCGTGAATATATTTTATTTTTTTCTGTTTAAGCTTGCCGCAAAAAATCCTTGCCCCTATGTGAAGATTAAATTCATCTCTCAAACCCGCATCAAGATAAATCAGTTTCAGCTTGTCTAAATTAGAAACATACTCATTCACCATTGTTACAGGGTCATATTGAAGCCACCTGTCAAAAACGACTTCATCTATTTCGCCTGTATCAATGTCAAAAGGAAGGTCGAAGCCATATCCGTGAGTTTCTAAACCATCAGGGTTAGGAGAATAGCAGCTTGCCATACCAATTGTATTTATAATGTTATGAAAATATTTTGGCTTGGGCTGACGGAAATTAAATTCGTTATTAACAAAGTTCGCTACAGCTTTATGTCCCTTGCCGTAATGTTCAATATCAACAATGAACTTTGGAAAATATGGATTGTAACAGTATTCAAAATACATGTCGCCGGCGGTAGAACACAATAGTCCGAATACTTCGGGATTTCTCATTGCAAGATAAACAGCTCCGTAGCCTCCGCTTGACTTCCCGCATACTGCCCTCGCAGCATTGTTGTTTAGCGTTCTGTATTTTTCATCAATAAACGGAACAAGCTCTTTTATAATATAGTCTTCATAATTTCCTGTTGCATTTGAATTTATGAATTGGCTTCCGCCGTACTTTGTTATGCAGTCAGGCATTACCACTATAATCTCTTTCATTTTTTTCTCTTCGATAAGTCTGTCAAGCCGCTGATGAATGTTTTCAGTCAAATAGCTGACATTCAGATTCATTATTCCTTTTCCGGTAAAACCCGAAAGCAAAAATACAACCGGATATTTTCCGGAAGAGTTACTGTAGGACGGAGGCAGATAAACAGGAAATTCTCTTTCGGACGGATCTCCAAGAGGATTACCTTTTAAAATACTGCTGTCAAATTTTTCTAAAACAATGCTTCCTGACTTATGCAAAATTATAAATCTTAAATTTTAAATGTTAAATTTAGATTGACTTAACCATTAAGGTCTTCTCTTACTGTAATTTTAATATTCTTTCTTTCACCTTCTATTATGCTGACCTTATATCCCGCATGTTCAACAATCATAGATTCATCGGTTGCTATAAATTTATCTTTCCGGGCTTTATCAAATGACTTTCTTAAAATCCCATATGGAAATATCTGCGGAGTCTGAATCATCCAAAGATTTTTCCTGTCAATCGTTTTTATTACGAAGTTTTCTTTGTCAACTATTTTAACCGTTTCGGTAACTGGTAGACCCAGAATCACACATTTCTCTTCACCTGAGGTTTTGATAAGCTCAATGATTTTTCTTTCGCTGATAAATGGCCTTATTGCATCATGAACGAGTATCATGTCATTGCTTCCGCATTTCAAATGCATTAAAGCGTTGTAAACCGAATCCTGTCTTACCGTCCCTCCTTCAATTATTTTTTTGACTTTTTTAAAATTGTACTTGCTGAGTATTAAGTTTATGAATCCAAAATAATTCCTGTCAGCTGAAATTATTATTTCCTCAATTAATTTGATACGATTAAATTTTTCTAAGGTAAGTGCAAGTATTTCCTTGCCATTAATTTTTAGAAATTGTTTGGGTGTTTTACTCCCGAATCTCTTTCCAATACCCGAAGCCGGAATTATAACTCTTACTTTTGGTATCTTATTACCTTTTTTCAATTTCTCAATTAAATAAATTATTTTTAGCTGCAATAAAAAAGTCCAAATTAATCTGATTAATTTGGACTCTATTAAACTAAATTTCCATGGGGTAAACCTATATAATCAGCATTGCATCACCATAGCTGTAGAATCTGAATTTTTCTTTTACCGCTTTTTTATATGCTTTCATTATTAAATCTCTTTCTGCCATTGCACATGCAAGCATTAGCAGGGTGCTTTGAGGCATATGGAAGTTTGTAACAAGTTTATCAACAATTCTTAATGATTGCGGCGGATGAATAAATTTATCTGTCCAGCCTTTTCCCCATCTCACCTGCCTGCTTGTAATTACATTGGTTTCGAGCACTCTTGCCACGGATGTTCCGACAGCGATAACTTTTTTCCTTTTTCCTATCGATGTATTTATAATGTCTGCAGATTCCTGTGACATTTCATAATATTCAGAATCCATCCTGTGTTTTGACAGATCTTCCACTTCGACCAGCCTGAACGTGCCGAGACCGATATGCAAAGTAAGATAAGCGATATTTATTCCTTTGGCTTCAATTTTTTTCAAAAGCTCCTTGGTAATATGTAAGCCGGCAGTTGGTGCTGCAACCGAGCCCACATGCTGAGCATATACCGTCTGATAATCTTCCTTATCTTTTTCAACAGAATCTCTTTTTATGTAGGGTGGAAGCGGTGTCTTTCCCAGCTTCTCGATGTACTTTGAAAAATCGCCCTGGTAGTTGAATCTTACTATCCTGCCTCTGGAGGTCGTATTATCTATTACTTCGCAATATAAATTTTTTGTAAAGAAAATCCTGTTTCCAATACGGACCTTTCTGGCCGGGTCCACTACCACGTCCCAGATGTTTTCCTCTGATGAAAGCTGTCTGAGAAGAAAAACTTCTATCTTAGCTTTTGTCTTTTCTTTTGTACCGAAAAGCCTTGCATTGAAAACTTTTGAATTATTCAAAACCAACACATCTCCTTCATTCATATAATCAATTATATCCTTGAATTTTTTCGTTTCCAATTCACCCGTAACACGGTTTACGATCATCATCTTGCAGGCATCGCGCGGGGATTTTGGTACCTTGGCTATAAGATTTTTGGGGATGGGATATTTAAATTGTGATAGTTTCATTTAATGTTTTTGATGTTAGTTAATATTGTAAAATGCGCTTGTGCCGGGGTAAATTGCGGAGGAACCGAGCTCTTCCTCTATTCTCAAAAGCTGGTTATATTTAGCAACCCTGTCCGTTCGTGATAAAGAACCGGTTTTTATCTGCCCGGCATTTGTAGCTACTGCTATATCGGAAATTGTAGTATCTTCTGTTTCCCCGCTTCTGTGGCTAATGACGCATGTGTATCTGTGCGTTTTAGCAAGCTCAATCGCATTAAGAGTTTCAGTAAGAGTTCCGATCTGATTAACTTTCAGAAGTATGGAGTTTCCAATTTTCATGTCAATTCCTTTTTGTAAAATTTCAGTATTCGTAACAAATAAATCATCACCTACCAGCTGAACCTTTTTTCCGATTGCATCTGTCAGCATTTTCCATCCCTCCCAGTCATTTTCAGCCATCCCGTCTTCTATACTGATTATGGGGTAATCTTTAACAAGCTTTTCGTAAAACTTTACCATTTGCTCTGAAGATTTCGAAGGCTGATGAGATTTATAGAATTCATATTTGCCCTTTTGCCACATTTCGCTGGATGCAGGATCAAGTCCGAGAAAAACATCCTTGCCGATTTTATATTCTGATTTATTAATGGCATCAACTATAACATCCAGAGCTTCTTCATTAGATTTAAGGTTCGGTGCAAATCCGCCTTCATCGCCTACATTGGTATTGTAATTCTTTTTATGGAGCACATTTCTTAATGAATGAAATATTTCTACACCGCATCTTAAAGCCTCGGAAAAAGTTTTGGCGCCTGCCGGTATGATCATAAATTCCTGAAAGTCAACCGTATTATCAGCATGTCTGCCGCCGTTAATAATATTCATAAACGGAACAGGTAAAGTTTTTGCGTTAACGCCTCCAATGTACTTATACAACGGAATTTTAAGATAATTTGCCGAAGCATGCGCATTCGCAAGCGATACTCCCAGCAGTGCATTAGCCCCAAGATTTGATTTGTTCTTTGACCCGTCCAGATCAATAATCGTTTGATCCAATTCAATCTGCCCTTCGCTCTTCATCCCGATTATGTTCTTAGCAATAGCTTCATTAACATTTCTTACTGCCTTCTTAACACCTTTACCGGAATATCTTTTCTTATCTCCGTCACGAAGCTCCACAGCTTCTCTTTCGCCGGTGGAAGCGCCTGAAGGAACGGCAGCTCTCCCGAGAGTTCCATCTTCTAATCTTATGTCTACTTCTATTGTTGGGTTACCTCTTGAATCCAGTATTTCTCTTGCGTGGACTTTTTGAATAAGGGGCATGTATGGTTTTAGCGGTTTCGAAAATGCGTGAGTAAAAATAACCTATTAATGAGCGGAAAGCAATCCAAATAGGAACTCTCCGTTCATTCAAAAAAGTCAAACGCTCCTCCTTTCCGGTTTTAAAAAGCTCAGCGAGGCGAGCCGGAATCCAATCAGCAATCTTAAATATACCACCCTTTGAAACACCCCCAAAGGAAAGAACAATTATGAAAAGAATGATATTTTTTCTCCTCATTTATTTGCTTGTGGCATCTATTCGCTGATAAATTTTAATTTCAGCAAACTTCTTTTTGAGATATTTTCAAATTTATAATTCGAAATTTGTAGTTTGCTGCCATCATCTCCTTAACGGGCAAGATTACAGCGATACTCTATTGAGCTTTCGAAAGATTTGATGTAAGTTATATCAAAAATAATCCCTATGATTACATCTGTACAAGGTATATTTTAAAGTAATTCAAAATATTTGATCAATCGTGTTGTTTAGAGAATATATAATAATGTTTATCCTCATTGTATGCTCCAAATTTGGAATGTCGCAATGGAATATTAGTTACATAGATACCATTACACATGATAATTTAGCTGATTTTATTCCTAGTATTTCACAAGTAATAGCGGTAGATAATTCAAATACATTACATATTATATGGCAAAAGCGAGAGTCCATAAATTCATGGGAAGGAACAAGAACTTACTATTGTAAAAAAATTAATAACAATTATTGGACTTCTCCCATTGCTATAAGTGATACTTTAAAAAGTTCTTGGGGTCCGGGAATAGTTGTTAATAAAAAAACTGGGAAAGTATATATTACTTATTATACATTTTTTTATAACGGAACTAAGCAAATTTCAGATATTGTATTCACAACTAATGAAACAGGGGTATGGAAGAAAATTTATCTAACTAATGGAAATAGCAATGAGGTAACTCCAACCATAGCCATGGACAACAATTCAAAAATACACATAGCCTGGACAGGCCTTGATTCTTTGGAAAATTAAGTATACTAATAATATTAATGGCAGCTGGGATGTCCAAACGCTAACTGACAGTGAGTTGGGCACATTTGGTGCGGGGGCAAATCCTAATATAGCCATTGAAAGTAATGGCAAAGCACATATTTTTTATAGAGGGGATGATGGGTTTAGAGAAATTCACCATGCTGAAAATAATTCATATGGAGGAACTCAATGGCATTATGAACATATAACCAATTTCAGTTGGTATACCTGTTATGGTTTAAGCAACATTTCTAAAAATGGTGATATTCACCTTATTACAAATGGTAGTAGTGATTTTCAATCAAGGAATGTGAGTTATTACTTTATCCGAAGAAGTGGTTCAACTAAATGGAGTTTACCTACAAGCGTTACAAACAGTGATGGTGAAGTAAATTCATTTATTCTGGATATAAATAATAAAGCTCATATAACATGGGCAGAAACTTCCAAGTGGTTTTTTACCGGAAACGCTTATTATGCAAATAATAAGGCGGGTGATTGGATATTTCATCAAATTCCGATTGATACCCTTAACTCAAGAAGGGACATTATAAGGATACGGCAGGAGAAACCAAAGATGATGATGATATTTATCAATTAATAATGAAAGATAAGGAAAAGCTCCTGGATATGAATGTTCCGCTTAGATTCATATTCAGTCATTCCGCACTACCTGAAGGCTGGGATAATCCCAATGTATTTCAAATTTGTACTTTGGCATACCCAACAGCTTGTACCTACTCTGCGAAATAACTCCCCACCAAAAACAAAAACGCATTTTTTACTTAAATTCGCACTTTCACTTTTGAAAAGCTACATTTATTTTTCGCAGGGAAACCACTCTACCTCTCAGGGATTCCCCTGTATAACACAGGGAAACCACTCTATCTCACAGGGATCTCCCTGCATAATACTGGGAAACCACTCTATCCCACAGGGATTCCCCTGCATAATACAGGGAAACCACTCTACTCCACAGGGTTCTCCCTGCATAATTCTGGGAAACCACTCTACTCCTCAGGGAAATCCCTGTATAATACTGGGAAACCACCGGACTTCCTAGGGATTCCCCTGAAGAACACAGGGAAATCCCTAGACTTTTCGGGGAGATCCCTGTAAGATAAAATGGTTTGTAAAAATGTTCTGGAAGATTCCCTGCGAGATAGAATGGTTTGTAAAAATGTTCTGGAGGATTCCCTGCGAGATAGAATGGTTTGTAAAAATGTTCTGGAGGATTCCGTGCGAGATAGAATGGTTTGTAAAAATGTTCTGGAGGATTCCCTGCGAGATAGATTGTTTTGAAAAATGTTTTTAATGTTTCCCGGAAGGTTTGAGTAGTCGGTAAAATGTTTTTGAGATTTCCCCTGCGGGTTTTTTCTGTTTGAAAAAATATTTCAGTAGTTTCTCTGGGATAACTTTTGGTTTACCTATTCATTTAAGGGAAGCAATTAAGAACAACCGGCTTTATCCGGCATAATTCATTGTACCTGTCTAATCATTTCTTCATTTTATTCACCAAAGAATCCAGATACTTTTTATCAATATTTCTGGAACTAACGCCTCTGAAATCAACATCTGGAGGAACATCAAATTCATCTGCAGGCAAAGTAGGACTGTTGTCAAGTTTTGTTGCTGTTGCCATAAATTCCGGTGTCTTGATCTTCAATATGTATCTTTTATTATAGACAGATAAAGATACGTCTTTTCCAATATCGTAAATATCACAATTGTATCCCAGGATATTTTCGGAACCGGTTATTTTTTTACCATTAAGAAAATTTTCGAATTCTTTGAAATCAACTATGGTTTCACCTGTAGTTTTTTGACTGTTATAATCCTGAAGGCTTGTCTTCATTCCAATTTTTTTGCCCTCCAGTATCATGATGCTATACACATAATTGTCAACAATATAGATTACATTTTCACTTTTCATTCCCATAATTTCCGAATTGATATTTTGTCTGAGCTTATTGCCTTTTCTTAGCATCTCCATTGTCCCCCCCAATTTTCCAACCATATTATAACTTATAATAAAATCATCGGATGATTTCAGTTCTTTATTACCAGTTTCAGTCCTTCCGGTATCAGTCTTATTACCCTGGCTGTCAATCTTGCTGCTCTTATTGCATGAATAAGAAACCGTCAATATTAAAATAAATATTAACCAAATACTAATCATAGAAATATTTACTCTAATGTATGCTGATGACTTCATTTAAATGTCTGTTTATAAAAATGGGATCCTACAATAATATAAAATCCCATTCAAGAAAAAAAATTTATGATTTAATTAACAGTTTCTTTTATCTGTGCCTTAAGCTTTTCAATTATACTGGCTTTTGGTACTGCGCCAACAATCTGGTCCACAATCTTCCCATCTCTGAAGATCAAAAGAGTCGGTATGCTTCTGATGCCATATTTAATTGATACCTGCTGGTTATTATCTACGTCAAGCTTACCAACTTTTATCTTACCATCAAATTCTGTAGCAAGCTCTGCAACTATAGGCGCGATCATCTTGCAGGGTCCGCACCATACGGCCCAAAAATCAATCAATACCGGCAAATCTGATTTCAATACTTCCTGATCAAAGTTGGCGTCTGTAATTTCTAATGGATGCATTTTATTTATTCCTTTCTCTATAATTTTGTAAAAGTTTTTTAATTTAGCTTTAAGTTATTTTCCCCAACTATATTTTTCAAGTTTGAAATTAATTCCTTTGATGCCTTAATTTTATATTCCCGAGCTATAAATGCACGTGAATGTGTGGAATTGATAACGCAAAAAAACAAATTTGAAGTTCCGGGGTATTTAACTACAGTATCTTTTATTGAAATAATCTGTGATACATCAGTTTTTTTGTAATTCAGGTTTACAGTAACATTTTTTGTATATAATTCCAGAAATGTATCAATGCTGTAAACCTCATTTACTGTTAATTTGATCTTATCGCCATTTTCTTCCGGAGTGCCTTTTACTATAACAAGGCTGTCATTTGTAAATAAATTAATTTTAGCTTCGAATAATTTTCCGAAAGCTACACATTCGCCGGAGCCATAGAAATCAATGAGGTTAAACACTACGAACTTGTTACCCTTTTTGGAAATTTTAATCTGCACATCGTTGATAACCCCGCACATGGTTACAGTCTTCACCCGGTTAAAGTCAATCTCCGACGGCTCTTCTCCGAATGTCATATCTATAAAGCTTTGTATATCTTTTTCATATTTGGATAAAGGATGCCCGGTTATGTAAAATCCGATAGCTGCTTTTTCCTTATTGTATTTTTCTGTTTCGGAAAACTCTTCATAATTACTGATGATACGATCCTGGTCTACTACTTTTGAATTGGTATCGTTGCCGAATAAGCCTTCCTGTCCTTTTGATTCCTGGCTTGAGTTATATCTTTGCGCATATAATGTCGATCGCTCTAAATTTAGAAATAGCTTGTTCCTGTTTGGATCAATTCCGTCAAAAGCTCCTGAAAAAATAAGATTCTCCACACATTTCTTATTTACCAACCTTAAGTCCACTCTTTTCAGAAAATCAATGAAGCCCGCATAATTTCCGTTTAATTTTCTTTCCTGAATTATATTCTGTGCAGCTTTTTCACCCACATTTTTAATCGCACTCAGCCCGTATAATATTTCTCCGATGTTATCGCCCTTGTCGGAATATCTTATTTCGAAATCCATTTCACTTTCATTGACATCAGGGGGACGCAAAGTTATTTTCATTTTCTTGCATTCATTGGCAAGCTGCTGCAGATCCATTTCATCGCCTTTGCGGCAGCCCATTGAAACAGTCAGGTATTCCAGCGGGTAATGAGTTTTTAAATAGGCTGTATAAAATGCAAGGATGGAATATGCAACTCCATGGGATTTATTAAATCCGTAATCTGCAAAATCTAAAATTAAGTTGAATATCTCTGAAGCAGTTTTTTTGCTAACATTATTTTTTATTGCTCCCTCGATAAATTTTTCTTTAATCGATATCATCTTTTCCTTAATCTTCTTGCCCATCGCTTTTCTCATATTATCGGCTTCCGCGAGTGAAAATCCTGCAACATCCCTTGCTATCTGCATCACCTGCTCCTGGTAAACTATGACCCCGTAAGTTTCTTTTAAAGTTTTTTCCATTATAGGATGCGGATAAGTAATAGGCTTTCTGCCGAATCTCTTCTCGATGAATTCCGGAATAAGCTTCATCGGACCGGGACGGTAAAGTGCATTCATCGCTGCAAGGTCATTTATATTTTTCGGTTTGAGCTTAGCAAGATATTCGCGCATCTTACTTTTTGAAAATTGAAATATGCCGATAGTAGCGCCTGAAGAAAAAAGATCATAAGTTTTTTCGTCATCGAGAGGGATGTCGTCAACGGTTAAATTCTTTTTGTATCTTTTATTTATTAAAACCAGGGCATTACTTAAAACTTTTAATTCCTTTAAACCCAGGAAGTCAATTTTTATTAAACCCGCATCTTCAAGCTGGTTCATATCATACTGGGTGCAGAATACGTTATCCTCACCCGTGACTTTGGACAGGGGTACGTAATCAGTTACATTGCCCGGAGCAATTACAAGCCCAGAGGCATGGATAGAGGAATTCTTATTTAAATTTTCCAGGACAAGACAGTATTCATACAGCTTTTTCTTTTCTTCCTTTTGATAAGTATCGCCGGTTTCAAAATATTTTCTGAATTCGGGCTCTTCTTTCATGCATTCGCAGAGCTTCTTTACTTTTCCGAATATAATGGGAATCGTCTTTGTCAGGTCATTTATTTCCTGGAAAGGAAAATTCAAAACCCTGCCTACATCCTTCAATACTCCCCTTGGAGCAAGCTTGTTAAAAGTTACAATTTGAGCAACGGAGCTTTCACCGTACTTGGCTTTTGCATATTGAATAATTTCGTCTCTTCTGTCATCCTGGAAATCGATATCTATGTCAGGCATTGAAATTCTTTCCGGGTTTAGAAATCTTTCAAACAGCAGGTCATATTCAAGGGGATTTACATTAGTAATTCCGATACAATAACAGACAAGGCTACCGGCGGCGCTTCCGCGGCCCGGTCCGACAAGGATTCCGATACTTTTTGCATATCTTATAAAATCCTCTACTATCAAAAAATATCCCGAAAAATTCATTCTCTTTATTACATCAAGCTCATATTCAAGCCGGTCTACTTCGATCTTCGTTATATTTTCAAATTTATTTTTTAACCCTTCCCGCGCCAGCTTTTCAAGGTAATCATCCAGAGTCTTTACATCTTTCTGCTCTTCATCAGGTATCCTGAAATTAGGCATATGATTTTTGGAAGTATCGAGATCAAGATTACATTTTTCTGCAACTTCAAGCGTCGATTTTATTGCTTCGGGATAATCTTTAAATAATAAGCACATTTCATTTGCCGACTTAAAATAAATCTGGTCGGTACCGTACCGTAGATTTGTTAATACTTCGGATGAATCAGAATTCCTGTAGGATCTTGCCGATTGTTTGGCGCTTAAATTAAGATATATATTATGTGAAATTGCATGCTCTCTTTTTATGTAGTGAACGTCATTTGTAACGATCAGCTTTAGCCCGAATTTTTTAGCAAGCCCGGGCATAGCTTTCAAAACTTTTTGCTCAGCCGGTATATTATGATTCTGAATCTCGAGATAGAAATCCTTTCCGAATATGTCTTTATATATACCTGTCATTTTCTCTGCAGTCGCCATATCATCGCGGGTAATATAACAGGATATCACTCCGCCGGCGCAGGCTGAAGAAGCAACAAGTCCTTCACTGTATTGGCTTAAAACTTCCATGTCTATTCTTGGCTTGTAATAATATCCTTCAGTGTGGCCTATGGAAGTTAATTTGATTAAATTTCTATATCCGGTTTCATTTTTTGCGAGTAAGATCAGGTGAGCGTAATTAATGTTGGTTGAAGTCAGTCCGTCTGAATTTTCCAGGCTCTGTTCATCAGTTTCCTCTATTGCCTTGACATACTTTTTTCCTTTGTCAAATCTTGAACCCGACTGTGCAACATAGACTTCGCAGCCAATAATAGGTTTGACACCTTTTGCCTTTGCCTTTTTATAAAAATCCATGATTCCATACATTACACCGTGGTCAGTCAGGGCAACTGCAGGCATATTGTTTTCGACTGCTGCATCAACCAGGTCGCCTATTGTGGTAATCGCATCGAGCAATGAATAATGAGAATGATTATGCAGGTGTATGTATTCAGCCATAGAAACAAATATCGAAAGTAATTTTATCTTTTAATTACTTCAGGTGATTTAATTTTTTAAACAGATTAAAATTTAAAAGATGAAACTAGAAGTTAATCCTAATATATTTAAAATGATTTTGAAAAGTAATTTATAATGGAGAGAAAAAAATCTTGTAATAAATTTAGAATTGCAGGAGACTCATTTAATTTTTGTCAATTAAAAATTTGTAATTTATGATTTACAATTTATCACTTAAAATTGATAATTTATCATTTACAATTTAT
>JBBSDT010000004.1:0-26445 GCA_038240405.1 Ignavibacteria bacterium | reverse complement strand
TTATAACCTGCAGAAAATTTATATTGATACACACTTCAAACAAGTTAATGGCAAAAAAGTCTTCCAAAGTTTTTATTCTCGATACAAATGTAATACTTCATGATTCTTCCTGCCTGTTCCAGTTTAAAGAGAATGAGATTGTAATTCCTTTAACTGTTATAGAAGAACTGGATCAGTTCAAGCGTGGCAGCCAGGTTATTAATCTGAATGCCAGGGAGTTTGCAAGAACACTCGATTCAATGACCGGATCTGCTTTGTTTAATGGAGGAGTTTCTTTAGGAAAGGGGAGAGGCAAAGTAAAAATTGCGATATCAAGAGGCCTTAGTGATGAAATAAAGGAGATTTTCAAAGATGATACTCCTGATCACAGAATTCTGAGCAGTGCGCTTGAGGTTCAGAAAAATGACAGGGATCGTTCTGTAGTGCTGGTAACCAAGGATGTGAACCTGCGCATGAAGGCAAAAGCCATGGGATTGCCGGCAGAAGATTACACTACTGACAGGATAAATAATGTTGAAGAGCTTTATAGCGGGAAAGAAACAATTGAGAATTTCAGTGATGAAATTTTAATGAAGTTTTATCAGCCGCCTTTTGAAATTTCTGTCAGAGACATTGAAAAAAAGCTAAATGGTGAAATGCTTCCGAATAAATTTTACATTCTTAGAAATGAAAATCGTTCGGTACTTGCTCATTTTGATGCGCAGAAGGAAGTCTTCAGAAGAGTTGATAAAAATGATATTTACGGAATTAAATCCCGTAATGCTGAACAAACCTTTGCTGTAGATGCGCTTACCAACAATAATATACCCCTTGTTTCAATGACCGGGAAAGCAGGAACAGGAAAAACCCTTCTTGCAATAGCTTCGGCTCTTCATGTAAGAAAAAATTACAGGCAGATTTACATTGCGCGCCCGGTAGTTCCACTCAGCAATAAAGATATTGGATTTCTTCCGGGTGATATTGAAGACAAACTTGCTCCCTACATGCAGCCTTTATGGGATAACATAAAAGTCATTCAGGACCAGTACAGCGAGACAGATAAGCAGCATCAGCAGATTAATCAGATGATCAAAGAAGACAAACTTGTGATTGAGCCTCTAAGTTATATCAGGGGAAGAAGTCTGCAAAGAATTTATTTCATTGTGGACGAAGCACAAAACCTTACGCCTCATGAAATTAAAACTATCATCACACGTGCCGGAGAAGGATCAAAATTTGTCTTCACAGGCGATATTTACCAGATAGATCATCCATATCTTGACTCACAATCGAACGGTCTATCCTACCTGATTGAACATTTCAAGGGTCAGAAAGTATATTCACATGTCAATCTTCTAAAAGGAGAAAGGTCGGAACTGGCCGAACTTGCAAGTAATTTGTTGTAGAATATAAATGTTCAATTGTGATATTTGAAATGGTTATTTTACAGTTATAAAATACAAACATTAAGATTTTTTAATCAAATATATTTTTATGAAAACGTTAAAATTTGAAGATTTAAACTTATCCAAAGAAATACAACGTGCAGTTGCTGATATGGGATTTGAAGAAGCTACACCCATCCAGTCAGAAGCCATTCCGGTCATAATGCAGGGGAAAGATATCATCGGACAGGCACAAACCGGAACTGGAAAGACGGCTTCATTTGGAATTCCAATAATTGAATCATTGGATTCCCATGTGAGAAAAATCCAGGCATTGGTCTTATGTCCCACGAGAGAGCTTGCTATTCAGGTTTCAGAAGAGCTTGGAGAACTTTTGAAATATAAAAAAAATATCAGAGTAGTACCCATATACGGAGGACAATCCATAGACCGGCAATTTAAAGCTTTAAAGCTGGGAGTTCAAATCGTTATCGGAACCCCCGGAAGAGTGATTGATCACATTAACAGAGGAACAATGAATCTCAGTGATATAAAAATTGTAGTTCTGGACGAAGCAGACGAAATGCTTGACATGGGTTTTAGGGATGATATAGAAATGATATTGAAAACTGTTCCGAAAGAAAGACAGACCGTAATGTTTTCTGCAACTATGCCCCGACAGATTTTAGAGCTTTCGAAAAAATATTTAAATCACCCTGAAAATATCAAAGTAGTTCACAAAGAGCTGACGGTTCCAAATGTAAATCAGTATTTCCTCGAATTAAGGCCAAACATGAAACTCGAAGTTCTAACGCGGCTCATTGATATTCATAATCCGAAGCTATCTCTGGTTTTTTGTAACACTAAGAGGGGTGTGGATGAATTGGTTTCACACTTACAGGCAAGAGGATATTTCGCGGAAGGTTTGCACGGGGATATGAAGCAAAATATGCGAGACAAAGTAATGTCAAAATTCAGAAGCGGTACACTTGAAATCTTAGTGGCAACAGACGTTGCTGCAAGAGGAATAGACGTTGAAGAAATTGATGCTGTATTCAATTATGATATGCCGCAGGATGAAGAATATTATGTTCACAGAATTGGAAGAACCGCGCGTGCGGGAAGAGCAGGTCAATCTTTTACATTTGTTGTAGGAAAAGATTTCCGTGCAATCAAAGAGATTGAAAGATATACAAAGACCAGAATTATCAGACAGACAATTCCTTCTCTTAAGGATGTAGAAGAAGTAAGAACAAATACACTTTTGCAAGATATTAAAGAAGTGATTGACAAGGAAGATAATTTGGACAAATACAGACAAATTATTGAAAAACTTCTCAGTGAAGATTATAATTCAATTGAAATAGCTTCAGGACTTTTAAAAATGGTCATTGGAAATAACGCAGAGGCAGAAAAAATTGATGAGACTTTCCAGAGCAGAAGTGTAGAGGCAGATTTTACGCGGGATAGCGGAAGCAAATCAGGAAGAAGCTCCGGAAGGGATCGTGGCAGACCTGATAACAGGGGCAAAGATTCAGGTGATATGGCAAGATTGTTTATAAACATTGGAAAGAATCATAAAGTGCAGCCGAAAGATATAGTTGGTGCAATTGCCGGAGAGGCCGGTATTCCCGGAAAGGCGATAGGAGAAATTGCAATTTTTGATAAATATTGTTTTGTCGAAGTTCAAAAGAAATTCTCAGATAAAGTTATAGAAGTTATGAATAAAAATCAGATAAAGGGAAATAAGGTCGCTGTTCAATTAGCAAATGCAAGACAATAGGTTAGTTAAAACAGTGTTTAGCAAATTTCATCAAAAGAAAATATAATGAATAAGATAATGATATTTGATATGGATGGAGTTCTCATCGATTCCGAGCCGGCATATCTGGATATGGTTAAGAATTTATGCAAAGAACTTAAGGTAGATATGGAAGATAGTGAATATCAAAGATTTGTAGGAATGTCCGCGCAAAAAATGTGGACGATAATTCAGGGTAATTTTAAACTTTCCAACGAAGTTGAAGAACTTGTTAACATGGAGAAAAATTTAATGACGGAAATTCTCAGGTCATCAATTATTTCAAGCCCGATGGAAGGTATAGTTGAATTGTTAGACATTCTCAAGAAAAAAGAATTTATTATAACTCTTGCTTCATCTTCAGCCAAAAAAAACATCAACATTGTTCTTAAGAGGCTTGATCTGGGAAAATATTTTGAATTTGTAGTAAGCGGAGAGGAAGTTGATAGAGGAAAACCTGAGCCCGATATTTTTCTGAAAGTTTCAGAGAAATTCAATATTCCCATTACTAACTGCTATGTATTTGAGGATTCATTAAACGGTATACTGGCTGCTAAATCAGCAGGGATGAAATGTATCGGATTTAAAAACAATAACACTAATCATCAGGATTTATCCAAATCTGATTTAACGATACAAAGTTTTAATGAAACAGACAGGAAGAAAGTGATTAAATTTATAGAATCAAATTAATATTCAAACTTCTTGGGCACCATAAAACATAATATATACAAAACAAAAAAGGATCGGCAAGTTCTTATAAGAAACGCGGAAGCAAATGATGCCCGGGAAATAATAGAAATTAACATATCGGTTATAAACGAACAAATGTTCATGCTAAGAGAACCTGAAGAAGCAAATTATACTATTGAGAGTGAGATCAGTAATATAGCTAATCACTTTCGTAATCCGGGATCTTTATATATTGTTGCGGAAGTACAAATGAAAGTGATAGGATTTCTTGAAATTCAAAATGGAGGACTGAGAAGGACTTCACATTCAGGTTTGTTTTCAATGTTTATCCTGAAGAATTACAGAGAAGAAGGAATTGGACAACTGTTATTGCAAACTTTAATCTCATGGGCTGAAAAAAATCCTATCATTGAAAAAATTTCCCTTGCAGTATTTTCAACAAACCAAAGGGCATTCAACTTATACAGGAAATCTGGTTTTGTGGAAGAAGGCAGATGTCCCCGTGATATGAAACTCAGGGATGGAACATATATCGACAGTGTGCTGATGTATAGGTTTGTAAAATAAATTTATTGGTGGCAGAAGCTGAAAAAATAAATAAAAATACTTCTAAAGCAGTTATAGCCACCTTAGTTGCGTTTTTATTTCTTGCTTTGGTAAGCGTTCTTGTCAGATTAGAGCTTAATGCAAATGTTTCACTGGAATGGATTGTATTCATTCAGTATTCGACCTGCCTTATAATAATTTCAATCATTTCGGCAAAGACTAATTTTAAGGATTTAAAAACAGAAAAAATAAAGTTTCATCTTATACGAGGTGTTACAGGAGTCCTTGCCTTTAGCTGTGCTGCGATTGCTATATCAAAGATTCCTCTTGTGAATGCAGTTCTTTTGAATAATACTTGTCCTTTATTCATCCCAATCATAACCTTGCTTTGGCTTAAAGTGAAGATTGATGAAAAAATATGGTGGGGAATTGCTGTAGGATTTGGAGGGATAATTTTTATTTTAAAACCCAATCCTACGGATCTTTTGAAAGCGGGTGATCTCTATGGTCTTGCATCCGGAATATTTCTTGCAATAGCATATGTTGCCCTGAGAGTTTTAACCAGGACGGAATCATTCGTTACAATTTTATTTTACTATTCGCTGATAGCTGTATTACTTTCCCTTCCCTTTGCAATTAACAATTGGGCAAATCCTGCTCCGTTGATTTGGTTTTATGGAATCTTATCCGGAGTATTATTTATAAGCTATTTATATTTACTTCAATATGCCTACAGGTTCGTTGAGGCAGTCAGGCTGTCCCCCTTTAATTATTCAATAATAGTTTTTACGGGAATATTCGACTGGCTGTTATTCAAAAATATTCCCGATATTTTTACGATAATAGGAATTGTCTTAGTGTCTGCGGGAGGACTGCTGGCAATAACACTGCATGAAAAGAATAATAAACAGCTCAAGCATCATTGGCACTAGTGACTATTTAAAACAATAAATAACGCCAGCATCCACCGTTCAATAATTCAAAATTAATTTCGGTTTTAATCCTGTTCACCGTCTTTTTTAATTAAAGTGTGGGCAAGCAGTCTTATATATGAGCAGACAGAATATTATCTATTCGCTGCAAAGACTGTAAGCTTGCCCACTTTAATTGTTATCTTACCGGAACATGAAGGACAAAGGACCTGATGGATCCAGCATGTTTATTAAACTACTCAAAGGTATTGCCACAGTTTGACTTCCAAATACATAAGGAGCCACCTGATATGGATTGAATGTAATTACCAGGCTGTCATTCTTGATGTTCCATGTATTAAAATTTTTTACGTCCGGAGAAGCTCCCTGCATTATCATATCATCAATGCTATAGCCTTCTTTCTGTGCATAGTCTTTTAAATGTTTTATTGAATAGTTTGAAAGATAGTTAAGATAATCCGAATTCTTCAGAAACAGGTCGGAAATGTTTAACGGACCTGGAGAGGTTGTGCCAAAGTTAAAAGAATGAATCGTTGTCAAAGGATGCGCTGCACCGGCAATAAAGGAGAATTCGGTAAGATCAGCAGTTAGAAATGTCCCGTTAATAACGTTAGCGCTGCTGGTGATTGAAAGTGAACTTCCGTTTCCATTGACGGTTTTATCCGGCATTTGGGAGACGTCCTTCTGAAACTTCTTAATAATGTTATTCACCATCGTATCAATAGAATTATTAATATCCGTAGCTATTCCCCTCACACCCATTAATGCATCCGGTCCGAAATCAACCTGAGGATATGTTGCTTCGATGGTTAAATTTAAAGCCTGATATTTATCATTAATTTTCTTGTGAGTTATATTGAGTGATTGTGAGTATATATCAGTTATTATCAGAAAAAAAATAATTATTACGTAAAAGTTTTTTTTCATATTAATTTATATTTTTTAAAATTTCCCGGATTATTTCTCAAAAACCAATTGGAAACCCCAATTTGTTTTTTAAGTAAAAAGGTGGATTATTTTGGCTTAATTAATATTTCCTGTAATTTAAAACCGCTTTTATTGTTAATATTAAATAAAGGACAATTTGGTGTAGAACAAATATAATATAAACTTTTTCATAAAACTATTTAGTTTTGAAAGCTTCATATAGCTAGTTTTTTGAGTATATTTTAAAATGTATTTTGTTAATCTTTATACATAAACATTTAAACAAATACAATAAAATTTATTAATCCCTGGTTTTAATGATCCGGAAAGTTTCCCTTATATTACTAATACTTGTGTACACTTTAATGAATTTCAGAATATTAACGGTTTACGCCGGATTTAATTTCAATAAAAATTATATTGCAAATTCTTTGTGTAAAAACAAGGATGTACCGGGGAGCTGCTGTAAGGGAAAATGTTATCTTAACAAAGAAGTTCAAAAGGCAGACGACGAAAGTTCCAGCCAATCAAATAATAATACAGTCAATTCAAAGGAAGATTTATCGTCTCAAATTATATTCTCAAATGATGAAATCTTTCCACCGTCCGCAAACAGACTTTACAATACATATAAACTCAATTATTCAACTCTTTTCATGGAGAGTGATACCCCGCCTCCAAAAGATATTTCCTGTTAAACCTTAATTTGTAAATAAATATATCTTTATGTAGGATAAATTTATTGTCCTCTTTATCTAAAATTAAATCAAGGAAATATATTCCAATGAGAAAAATTATTTTAACTTTAATTCTGGTATTTGCCTTCGCAAATCTGAAAGCGGATGATTTTAATCTGAAACTAAAGGATATTAATTCACCTAAACTTACCTTATCAAAAATTACCGCTGTTCCATGTGATTTGTGCGGCTGCTATCTCGGAATCGATCCGAATTATAACCTGAGTACTGCTGGTTTTCGGTACCGATACAGAGGCTTTACGGGTGTAAGTAATATTGCCTCTGTGAATGTTGATCATGAAAGTCCCGCGGGACAAAAAGAAAAGTACAACACGTACGAAATCTGGGGACGGTATTATATTACTCCCAAACTTCAGCTATCGGCATCACTTCCACTTGGTAATAACAATATAGGAGGTGAAAGATTTTCAGGTCTTGGTGACCTAAATGTACAGTTACAATATCACATATTTAATACAAATCTCCAGGCAAATACTAAATTCAGAAACCGTTTGTTCTTAGGAGGAGGTATAAAATTTCCAACGGGAAAGTATAACGAGAAAAGCAGTGATGGTGACATAGAGCCTCATTTTCAGGCAGGCACGGGAAGTTTTGACTACATTTTGCTTGCTACTTATTTAGCAAAAATGAATAAAGTCGGATTGAGTACTGATGTAGTTTATAAAATGAACACTAAGAACAGTAATGATTACAAATTTGGCAATGAATTTAATCTGGATGCTTCATTGTTTTATGAAATAGTGACTAAGGGAGTTGTTTTTCTTCCTAATGCGGGCGTATATTTTGAACAGGCTCCTGAAGGTGAAATGTCAGGCGTACCTGATCCTAGTTCGGGCGGAAATGTTTTATTTGGAAGTTTTGGAATAGATTTAAGTATAAGTAAAATAACTTTGAAGCTTAGTTATCAGGCTCCTATTTCTCAAAAATTGAACGGGGGACAACCTGAGAACGACGGAAGATTTATCAGTGGTTTCGGTTTTTCATTTTGACAGAAAAATTAAATAAGAGAGAATGTCAAATTCTCTCTTATTTTTTTTATTTGATTAAGATCATTTTTTTGACTTCATCAAAGCTTCCTGCGTTAATTTCATAGAAATAAATTCCGCTTGAAAGAATACCCGCATCAAAAGACACTGAATAACTTCCTGCCTTCTGATTCTCGTTTACAAGACTTAAAATTTCTTTACCCTGTAAATTAAAAACTTTTATTGTTACAAAATTATTTTGTGGAATGCCATAATTGATAACTGTTTTCGGATTGAACGGATTAGGATAATTTTGAGATAATGTATAAGAAACAGGTATTCCGTAATTATTGCCTTCAATAGAAGTTACAAACTCTCGTTTTAATATCAATGCCCTCGGTCCATTATTGGACTTTAAAGAATCATTCGAAGGAAGAATGCGATAAGTCCATTCATCCCACTGCCCCACAAGCGAATCTCCCTGGCTTAATCCAAGATTTGCAAGGATATTGTCCAATTGTCCGGAAGTTATCGTTAAAGAATTAGTTCCTGTAGGAATTGAGATTTTCCTTGGTGAAGTGGATGGACTGCCGAATACAAATCTGTAAGTTGCCCCGGAAGCTGAAGTATCCCAAGTAATGGTATATTGAGCGGTTCCAAAAGGGACAGAAGTAAATCGTACTCCGGCGGACGGTGTTCGTAAAGAAAATGGATTTAATACCGGCACATTTGTTATTCTAACTTTTTGAAGCATCTTATTTAAATTCAGTCTGCCGTTTGATACAGTTATTCCCGTTAATGAGGGTATTGTATCTACACTTGAAAGAATATATTGCTTAAAAAGTAACGCTGCAGAATCCGGACGATTTTTTGCCAGCTGAATATAATAATTGCTTGCTCCTGCATACATTAATCCAACAGCGCCAGTGACCTGAGGAGTAGCCATTGAAGTTCCCGTCAATAATCCATACGAACCTGAAGGAAGTGTTGAAAGAATACTAGTTCCAGGTGCGCCCAGATCCATATTAATATGCCCGTAACCTGCACCGCTGTTTCTTGCATCTGTATTAGTTGTGTTGGTAACGGCAATAAGAAAATTACTGGGACATGTAGTAGGAATATCTCCTGCAGTATCAATATTTATATTAAGATTAGGACCTGCTCCGGCGCTCAAAATTCCTTCTGCCCCTAAGGAATCATAAAATGCGCACCATAGCGGATAATTTGCCGGATGTCCGTAATCAACACCAAAGGAAGAATTTGTAGATACGACAAATGCTCCCTCGGTACCGTTAGAATGATTGTAAAGTTTTCTTTGTTTGAGAGCATATCCGTATGCTTTTATAACACTCTGTTCAAGAGAAGGAGAATTTCCATAAACAACAGGCATTGTTTTTACTTTCAAATTTACTCCTGCTACCCCAAGATTATTATTTCCCTTTGCTCCTGCTATGCCTGCGCAATGAGTACCATGATTGTTTCCGGGAATTGTACCGTTGTTTAAGTTCGCATTCCAGCCATTTATATCATCGATGTATCCGTTATTATCATCATCAATACCATTGCCGGCAATCTCGCCCCAGTTTCTCCATGTATTAAGATCCGGATGATCGACCTGCTGGCCGCCATCAATAATTGCTACAACTATAGTATCACCCTGGGCAGTTACTCCTCCCTGAGAAATGTCCCATGCCTCCGGTGCATCTATATCAGCATCAGGTGTCCCTCCGGTTTGACCCGTATTATTCTTATCCCATTGCTCAGCAAATCTTGTATCATTCGGAATAAAACGTTCTGTCACAAAATGATTAAACTGTGCAATTGCCACATCCTGACTTTTCATGACAGAAATAAGGACATCTGCAGGCGCAGATTTGGAAATGTTATATTGAAGGAGGTATATATTCAAATCCGCAACTAACACTTCTTTTATTTTAAGATCAATTGAAGTGTAATTTTTTAAGAATGATTCGGCACTAATACCACTCTTGAACATCACAATTATATCTCCTTCAAGATAGTTCTTGTCCTCAAAGTAGTTAGAAACATTATCCTGACTTGAAGAAATGTAATTTAAGGATACTACTATCACCAGAACTAACAACAGAGACAGTAATACTGACGAAATTTTCATATTCGTTAACAATTATAGTTTATGAAAAAAATTTATTTAATAAAAATTGTTCCAGCAAAATCCGGAATTGGTTTGACTCTTACTATGGATTAACAATATGGATTAACAATAAATAAACTCCTTAATACTGGTCCTGAATTCTACTTAACCATTTTTTGAGAAAAAGTACCGTTAGTATTATTTATAACCGGACCTTCAGTTTGCCATCCCTGCTCGACAATTTCAGTTTGAACCTTCTTGTTTAACTCGTCAAGTGCTTTTGCGGTAACGATTTGTGAATATTGATTTGCAGAATCCATTACAGATTTCTCCTTTCGAAATTATGTTTTATTTAACCAGTAACATCATTTTTGTTTCGGAAAAATTACCTGCCTCTAATTTGTAATAATAAGTTCCGGTTGCTAAATTATTTGACTGCATGCTTTTTACATCGGGCCATTCAACTTCATATGTCCCGGCGCTAAGACTTCCGTCAACGAGTTTTTCTATTTGTTTCCCATTAGAATCATAAACAGTCAGGGTAATATTTGATGGAACATTTTGTGTAACATCAAATTTTATTTTCGTAGATGGATTAAAAGGATTGGGAAAATTATCATATAGCTTCAATGATACCGGAATATTATGATCTATCATTTTAACGTTTGTTATGAAATCCACGATAGCAGTGTACATACTTAAATTATTGTTGTCGAGCCTTGTCCAAATAGGTCTCACTTTTCCATCGTAAGCTGAAACGTTAGTATAATCTCCAAAAAAAGTGGATGATGTAGGAGTAAATTGTGTTTCGCTCACTTTAAAATTTACAAAAGTTTCGCCGCCATCTGTTGACTTTGCCATATAGACATCCGTTTGATTACCACTATAATTTCGTCTGTCATAAAAAACAAAATATATGTTGCCGTTAGCCTGGTCAATTGTCATCCAGGTAAAAAATTGTTGTTTCCCCGGAGGATCATCATTCACTCTTTTTACAGTACTCCAGGTATTTCCGCCATCAGTTGATTTTATAAACCAGATATCGGTATCAGTCGGCCCATTTCTCTGATCAGACCAATTGATATAAATATTTCCCCGATAAGAGCTATTTGAAATGTCGCATGAGGTAATTGGAAGCCCGTTAGCTCTGCTTATACCCGGAATAGAATAATCCCATCCCGTAGGCTGAGACGTGACAAATTTATCCAGGGCAAGCCAGGTAATCCCACCATCACTTGATTTATCCATAACAATTCCCAATGGACCTGACCATGCAACATAAATTTCCCCGTTCGGTCCTACGCATGGCACTGCCCCCTCTACGGTATTATCTCCGTCATGGCAGTCTCCCGCTTTTTTGTTTAGCCTTAACTGGCTGCTCCAGTTGCTACCGCCATCAGTAGACTTCGAAAAAAAGATATTTGAACTGTCTAAAGTATTAGTGCTGGCATAACTATCGAATTGAGTCCATGATGTGTAAATATTATTATTTCGGGGATCTACACAGAGCCATTCCTTGTCCTGCTGTTTGGGGGGGTTAAATCCTGTAAAAGCGCCATTGGTCCAATTCATTCCACCGTTCGTTGATTTTTGAATTACGATCCGGTCAATAAAAAAACCTCCGGATGGGTTAGTTAAATGCCCGTAATAAAAGACTCCGGCAGTATCTACAGTGATTGAAGGATCTCCCCATACACTATAGCTGGATGTTAATGTATTTTTATTCCAGTTGAATCCTCCATCTGTTGAATAATAATAAAGGTTAAGGTTAGAACCTGCTGCTATCTGGTTTGTATTTTTTGGATTTATACATATTGTAGGTTCATTGGGAGAACTGGAGCTTGTTATCACGATATTCTGATACTGGGCAAAAGATAAATTAATTATTCCATATGAGAATAAAATTAAGAACATACATAGATGAGAATTTTTTTTCATATCCGATTTTTAATATTTTGATATATAATTTTTAATTTCCGGTTAACCACTTATTTAAGAATTTTTGCTGATCTTCATTCTTACATTCTGCTTCTTCGATTTTATATTTAGGAATTGGCGTCAGCAATTTTACCGGTATAGTGTTAATAATTCCTCCCCGGTTGATTAATACTTCAATCACTTCTTCCGTTTTACAATTTTCCAAAATCTTATCCATAAGTTTTATATCAACCCTGGTTCCATTCACAGCAATAATTTCATCATTGAAGTTCATACCGGATTCATATGCAGAGCCGCCCGCATAAAGTTTAGTAACGATATACCTTCCGTTATCATTTTTAGTTTCAATATCCAAGGCACATTGAACTTCGCTTTTTTCATTAATTAATTTAAGTCCGCATCTGTTCAAATATTCATTGATCGGAAGATCTTCAACTCCATATACATACTTTTCCCAAAAGTCATTTAAATCAATTCCACCCACGGATTCACTAGCTTCTTTTACTGATTTATCAGTATATCCTTTTGTGGAATCTTCCTTGTAATTTCTATAAAGCATCCGCATGACGTCATCAAGCGAACGGGCAGCATTTGTAGCTGTTATTATTTCAATATTCAGCATAAGTGCAACCAGAGCGCCCTTTGTATAATAAGACACCTGTGAATTACTATAATTCTCATCCTTCCTGTAAAATTTTATCCATGTATCCATACTTGATTCTGCAAGGGATTGGCTGAATCTACCTTTAAATCTCATTATATCATTGACTTCCACATCTACGAATTCAAAATATTCTTTGTTATCAATAATATTACATCGCCGCAGAAATAAATTATCGTAAAAACTTGTCCATCCTTCGGCAATCCACAGACTCTCAGTATAATTTTCAATGTTATAATTAAAGGGTCCAAGTGTCTCTGGTCTTATTCTTTTAACATTCCATAAGTGAAAAAATTCGTGTGAAACCAGCCCAAGAAATTTTTTATAAAGCTTATCATCACCAAAGCTCCATCTGTTAATCTGTGCTACAAATGAATTCAGGTGTTCTAACCCTCCACCACCTTTTTCTACAAGATGAATTATGAAAGTATAATCTTTATACGGGATTTCACTATCAAACAATTTGATTTCTTCTTCAGCTATTTTCTTAAAATCATTTATAATAATATCATCTTTATAATTTCCCTTTCCATAAAGACAAATAAAGTGTTTTATTCCCTTAATTTCAAACTCATGAACCTTTTGATTGCCGATCTCAACGGGTGAATCAATTAAGTTATCGTAATTATCAGCGTAATAAGTATTTTTTGTTACTTTATTTAAACCTGTGGAAATTTTTTTCCATTCCGGCGGAGGGTTTATTTTCAATATGCACTTTTTATCTTCAAAACCTTTCACATACATAAATGTTCCGGCACCGCTCAGAAAAGCATGCTCATTATTAACGGTGCTTGTTCTCACTGTAAACTCATTACAATATACCCTGTATTTAAACTTTAAATGATTTTGTCCTTTAGAATCCACACTCCATGAATTTTTATTAATTTTTTTTACCCTGATCTTCTCACTATTTGCATTTTCCACTTTGACTTCATCTACGTTCTTAGCATACTCCCGGATAAGATAAGAGCCGGGCGTCCAGACAGGCATTGAAAAAATTATGATATCCCGGTCAATGTTATCCAAATCAATATCTACAGTACAGTAGTGAGTATGCGGCTTTTCAAAGAAAATTGAGTAATGAATTTCGGTTGACAAAATATTGGAATTTATTTTCACGGGACTGTGAGGGTTCTATAAAATAATTTGAATTCATCATGTTTTACATCTCAGAATGTTTCATAAAACCTGATTTTCTTAAATATCAAAATAAGTCTGTTCTTCATCTTTGAACAGCTTGAGGACTTCTTCGGGAGATTTTACTTCAGAAAGTCTATCCCGGAAATCATCTTTATTCATTAGCCTTGAAATTCTGCTCAGCAGTTTTATGTGAGCATTAAGAAGACTTTCTTTGCCGATGATCAAAAAAATAAATTTCACGGGCTCCAGGTCTATGGAATCGAAGTCTATTGGATTTTTCAAAATAGCAAATGCGGCTGCGATGTCTTTTATCTCATCTGTCTTTCCGTGTGGGATGGCAAACCCCTTCCCAACTCCGGTAGATACAAGCCTTTCCCGCTCAAAAACACATTGCCTTACTTTATCTATATTCAGCATTAAACCGGACTTGCTTGCAAGATCAATCATTTTATTGATTGCGTCATCTTTATCACTGCATTCAAGGTTTACCGAAATTAAATTTACATTTAGAATATCACTTATTTTCATTTCTTAAACTTTCTGTCACTTGAATAAATTTTAAAAAATTGTTTATTATTCTTTGCCAATAAATATGTTGCGGTTAATTACAAATAATTTTTGATCTTATCTTTAAACTCTTTCAAAAGGACTTTTGATTTCTTCTCATCAGAGGATTCAACTTTCAGATGAACTAAATTAAAATCCCTGTCAGGAATGCATAATACTGTGGACTCGTCGTCAACAAAAACCCTTACACCGTCAATCAGCTCTTGTTTATAGTTATTAGTATCCTCCATAAATTTTCTCATAATGCTTCCTTTTCCTTCCCTTGAACAACTTATATCTTCCTTAATCATGTATAAGCGCGGAGTATTTTTGTTAAGCTCATCTATTGATTGACTGCTTCTTGAAATTAACTCCAGGATCTTTGCAACTGAAAACATTCCATCAGTAGCATATAGAAATTCAGGGAATAAAAACCCTCCCCGGGTGCCTCCTACAAATTTTACATCTTTGTCTTCACACGCCATCATCATGGAATAATGCGTATCCTTAACCCGTGTAACCTCAACTCCAAACTCTCCTGCAACTATATCCACTTCTTTGGTAGCCTGAACAGGGACCGCTATTTTTTTAACATTATCTGTAACCATTAAAAACATTTTCAAAACAAGAACCAAAAACCTGTCTCCCTCAAGATCCTTTCCTTCTGAAGATGCGATCCATATTTTTTCACCACCAGCATCAATCATAAATCCCAGGTCATAATTTAAAGACTTTACTACATATGAAAAATGCTGAAGTGAGTTTCTGAATTCTTCTATCGAGCGGGTTATCTTTTCAGAATCCAGATGTGCTGATAAGGAAACTACTTCACAGTTGAATTCGCCTAAAATAGTCGGAAAGATAGTTGAAGCAATTCCGTAAGAGTAATCAAGTACAATTTTAAATTTTCTCTTTCTGATAGCAGGAAGATCCAGGCAACTCAAAAAGTGCTTGGTATATTTTTCGTTTGTTCTTTCCTGAAATTTAAAAGTTCCTACCTTATCATATTCTACCCTCTTATATTCTTCGCTAAAAAATAATCTCTCTATTGATTTGGTTTTTTGACTGGAAAGATCTTTGCCGTCTTTATCGAAAAAAATTATATCGCTTGTTCTTTTATCAAAAGGAGATTTTCTTACAAATACCCCCCCGCTTCCTTCACCACTTTTCAATTCCTGCCTTAAAATTGGAATAGGAATTACCTGCGAATCAATTACGTTGACACCTGCAGACATCATACCGCTTGATAGTGATCTTTTGATCATATTGGAAATAGAATCACTGTCTCTGGCCAGGATGACCTTATTTCCCTGTCCTATAAAAGCCCCGTAAACCGAACCAAGCTTTGCTCCAAATTCAGGGTTTATCTGAAGGTTCGATAGTCCAGTTATTCTTGAATCGGTAAACAAATTACTAAAAAACCTGTCATCATATATAAGACTTCTCGTAATCTTGTCATTGTTTTCAATCTGCTTATTGTCCCAGATTTTTATGCTTGAGCTGATAAAAACATTTTTACCTATTTTGCAATTATCACCGATAAAAACATAGTCATTTATTGTTGTGCCCTGTCCTATGGAACAATTATTCCCTACTACATCATACAATAATTTTACATTTGAGCTAAGAGTTACATTATTCCAGATAACCGAATTCTTTATTACTGTATTTTCCTGAATAACAACTTTGTCTCCTATTATACTATTCTCTATGGAGGAAGTGCTGTCTATTTTAGTATCCTTACTAATGCAGTTTCCATTAGCATCTGTTATATTAATATAATTCAATTGTCCTTTCAGTGTGTCCATATTCGCATCGATATACTCTTCAAGGTTGCCGACGTCACGCCAGTATCCTTTTGTTTTGAATCCAAAAATGGAAACTTCATCTTTAAGAAGCTGGGGGAAAAGATCTTTAGAAAAATCAAAATTTTCACCCGGAGGTATAAAATCAAAAATTTCCTTATTAAAAAAATAGATTCCTGTGTTGATGGTATCGGAAAAGACTTCTGAAGATGACGGCTTTTCAAGAAAGCGAACAATTCTATGCTGGCTATCAGTTAAAACGATTCCGTATTGTGTGGGATTTTTGGAACTGTAAAGTGAGAGAGTTGCAATTGTTTTTTTCTTATCGTGAAAATCTGCAATTTCCGTGAGATTGAAATCTGTAAGCACATCTCCGCTTATAACTATGAATTTATCTTCAATATAATTTTCCGAAAGTTTTACCGCTCCGGCAGTCCCAAAATCATGCTCAGGAAGAACATATTTGATCGTTACACCGAATTTCTTGCCATCCCCTAGATAATCCTGAATAATTTCCGGCATATAATATAATAGTACAACATAATCATTTATTGAGTGTAACTTAAGAAGATTAATAATATGCTCAAGAATTGGCTTATTTACAATCGGAACCATTGGCTTCGGAATATTATTTGTTAACGGTCTAAGTCTGGTTCCGAAACCACCCGCCATTATTACTGCCTGCAAAGTATTGAGTATTAAGTATTGAGTATTGGGTATTGGGTATTAAGTATTGAGTATTGGGTATAGTGTATTGAGTATGGAGCATAGAGTATGGTGTATAAAGTATTGTACCAAGCTAATCCCAATACCCACTACCCGATACCCACTTACCCAATACCCACTTACCCAATACCCCCTACCCAATACTCTCTACCCTCTATTTCTTATCTTTATTCTTAAAATCGAAATTTATGTCCGGGGCTTTTTCACTTCCCGAGACGGATTTAAAATATTCTTTCTCTTTAAATCCGAATATTTTTGCGGATATAAGAGTCGGAAATCTTCTAACTTCCACATTGTAATTTTGTACTGTTTCATTGAATCTTTTTCTTTCAACTGAAATCCGGTTCTCAGTTCCTTCAAGCTGAGACTGCAGCTGAAGAAAATTTTCGTTTGATTTCAGCTGGGGGTAGTTTTCTGAAACTACAAGTAAACGGGATAATGCACTGGATAATTGATCCTGAGCCTGTTGAAATTGCTGGAATTTCTGAGGATCGCTAAGATCATCCGGACTTAACTTTACTTGTCCTACCCTGCTCCTTGCGTCCGTAACCTCCGTAAGAACACTTTTTTCAAAATCAGCTGCACCCTGGACCGTCTTAACAAGATTGGGAATCAGATCCGCTCTTCTTTGATATTGATTTTCGACCTGGGACCATGCGGAGTTCACCCCTTCATCCATTGAAACTAATGTATTATATCCGCATCCGTAAAAGCCTGATGCAGAAACGATTAAAAAGATGAATATTGATAAACATTTCAGAAAACTTATTTTCATTTTTTGGCGAGTTAATTTTTTTTTCAAAATACCACTATGAGCTTTTAAATACAATCCTTAAGATTATGAAATCGTTCAATAACCATTACAAAATCATGCATTTGAGGGATCTGAAGCTTCGAAAAACTTTCTGGTTCAATAAATGGATTTCATGGCACAAAGAAAAAAACTAACTTCAAATATACTGATTGGTGTTGCTTGATTATTAACAAATGAAGCGTTTCATTAAATTAAACTTAAAAAAATGAAATACACAAAATCACTATTGATTCTTCTTCTGCTCCTATACACTTCTCTTACAGAAGCACAAACTTCCTTTAATATGTATCTTTTAAAGCATTTGGACGAGCACCCACACGTCAACGGGTATTCAATAGGATGCTGGGGCTATATGCAGAATTTAAGGGAATATGGAATACTTGCATGTAACGGCGGCACATCATTTATTGACATTACCGATTCCGCCAATATACATGAAGTTGCTTTTATTGCGGGACCATTTTCAAATTGGCGCGATTTCAAAATATATCTGCACTGGATTTATATTGTTAATGATGTTGGCGGAGGAATGCAGATTGCAGATCTGCAATATCTGCCGGATTCTATTCATTATGTCGGTATTTATAATTTTGTTGGATTTACAAGAGCTCATACTATTGAACAGTCAGGTCCTTACTTATATGTTAACGGAGGAAATTACCAGGTTGGGGGAGTATTTGTTCTTGATTTAAGTACAAATCCGCAAGTACCGGTAAGACGCGGAAAGTGGGAAACACAGTATGTTCATGATGAAAGAATACTAAATGATACTCTCTGGGGTTGTAATATTTATGTCGGAACACTAAGTGTAATAGATGCAAGAAATAAAGACAGTCTCAAGCTTATAACAAACTGGATGAACGGAGTCAATCCTATGCCGCATAACTGTGCCATCACAAACGACAGAAGGTATCTCTTAGCCACAGACGAAATATTAACTGACCCTGTTGGCAAATTAAAAATCTGGAATATTGAAGATATACATAATCCCACATTCATAACAACGTGGTCACCCGCAGGAGGAGATTCTTCTAATGTTCATAATGTGGATATTTATGGAAACCTGGCCGTGATTTCCCACTACACTGCAGGAGTTAGAATTCTCGATATATCAAATCCTGTATCACCTGTTGAAATTGCCTGGTATGACACATATCCTCAGCACAATGGGACCACATGGGACGGATGCAAAGGAACATATATGTTTCCCGGGTCCGGAAAGATTATTGCTAACGATAAACAAACAGGTTTTTATTGCTTAAAAATCGGGACACCATTAGTTGGTATCAATTCAAACAACATAGCCTTACCGGATAAAATCTCGCTTGCACAAAATTATCCTAATCCTTTTAATCCTGTAACTAACATTGAATTCAATTTACCAAAAAATGATAATGTAGCTATTAAAATTTATGACTTATCCGGTAAAGAAATTATGACACTCATTGACGGGCAGGTTAGAGCAGGCACAAACAGGCTGACATTTGATGCAAGCAATTTTTCGAGCGGAATATATTTTTATACCCTTGAGACTAAAAACTTTAAAGATACAAAAAAGATGATTGTTGTTAAATAAGGACATTTGTCCTATCAAGAATATTAACCAGATAAAGGTTTAAGGGGGAACAGTAAATAAATAAAGAATCAGAACGTATATTTTCAGGAGGGCTTATCTCTGGGGAAAGCGGCTTTAAATAAAACAGCTTACCACATTCTGAATGCAACCTTATACTGTAACATTAAACATCTTTTTCCATTTCACAAAATTGTAGATTTTCCAGAGAAAGTGGGATTTGATATTCTTATTTGAAATTATATTGTCATACTCTTTTAAGACTAAACTTACATTAAAATATTGTTCGAGGCAATCCTGATTCTCCTTAACTATTTGAATGAAATTTTCCTTAAGCCTCATCATCCATTTTCTTTCAGGTGTGGGAAATCCCTTCTTGTCTCGTCTCCACACAATATTTTCTGGAACAAAATTGTTCATAGAATTCCGTAATATCCATTTGCTCCACCCCCGGTGAATTTTATAAATACTATCTGTTTCGAACAACATCTTTATGATACGGTAATCCAAAAAAGGGGTTCTGGATTCAATTGAAAACTTCATTGAATTTCTGTCTTCAAATCTTAAAAGCGAAGGAAGTATGAACTGTGTGAGATCTTCGTAAAGTTTCTGGTTTAGATTATCTGTCGTTCTGTATTCCAGTATATTTTTTCCAGAATAATTTGCTAAGAAATCAGGATTATAAAACTCAGATGTTGAGCTTTTTAGATTTTTATTTTTTAAATTAAGGTAATACTTCAGGCCTCTCAAAGAAATCTCCGTACCTTTCCGGAAGTTCCTCAGGATTTCAGATAAAATTGCAGGATAATTATTATTCTTATATAAATTAGAATATAGAAATCCAAAATAAACTTCATACCCGGCAAGTGATTCATCAGCTCCCTGCCCGTCAAGTAATACTGTGACATTATTCTGCCGCGCTAATCTCATCACATTATATTGCGCATAAGGAGAAGTTCCTCCGAAGGGCTCATCGAGCTGGTAAATAAAATTATCCACGTCTTCTTGAAAATCAGCATTATCAGGAAATACATAATGGGAATCACAATTTGTGGCTTTTACAATTTTCTCTATAAAATATCTTTCGTCTATTGAAGCATCATCATATACCGCTGAAAAAGTTTTCTGTCTGCTGCCTATTTGAGTCTTATCGAAGTTTTTTTCATCAGTGAGAAACTTATTTATAATTGAAACCACTGTGGAAGAATCAAGTCCTCCGCTAAGACATGTCCCTATTGCAACGTCTGATCGTAAACGTAATTTCACCGAGTCAAAAATAAGTCCTGAAAAATTTTCTCGGATTGTTTCAAATTTTTTAGAATCATACCTTCCGATTTCTTTATTCAAACCAAGATTGAAATATTTTTGTGTGGAAAATTCATTTTTCAGGATTTTGAGATAATGTGAAGGTGGAAGATGTTTTATGTTTTGAATGAAAGTGTTTTCAGTATGATCTGTAAAATTATTTACAAGATAGTCGTAAACAATTTCTTTGTTAATTTTCTTTTCAAATGAAGTTTCATTTTTGAAGTATTCTATAATTGCCTTAAGCTCGGAAGCAAAAACGAAAATCTTATCGCTTTTATAATAGTAAAAGGGCTTAACTCCGAACCTGTCTCTTGAACAAAACAGAACGTTTTTTCTCATGTCATATAATGCTATAGCCCACATGCCATTGAATCTTTCAAGACAAGCTTCGCCCCATTCCATATAAGCATTCATAATAACTTCCGTATCAGTGCCTGTTCTAAATTTGTAACCATTTTTAACTAGCTCTTCTTTTATCTCTATGTAGTTATAAACTTCACCGTTAAAAATAATACAGATATTTTTTTCCTCGTTGAAAAATGGCTGGTGTCCGTTAACAGAAAGATCAAGAATAGAAAGTCTCCTGAATCCAAAGGCAAGATTAAGTGCCTGTTCCGTATGGGAAAGGATATGCACTCCTTTCTTTATTGCAGAAGTATCTCCGAATCTCTCTTCGGAAATATTCTTATGAGTATTAAATAGGGCATAACCTTCATCATCAGGTCCCCTGTGTCTGATAATATTAACTGAATTTTGCAAAGAACGAAGGTCAACATTAGATTCTTCAAAATTAAATATCCCGAATATTCCGCACATGCTATAGAAATTAATGATAATAAAAAAGGTAATCTAAAAAATTAGATTACCTTTATAAATAGAAAAAAATTAACAATTGTTATTTTATAAGCATCATTTTTTTTGTTTCGGGCAAAGACAGATTTAGAATCAGAAGGTGATTGAACTTCAAGTTTATAAAAGTAAACTGCGCTTGAGAGATTGCTTCCATTGCCAGATTTTGAAATAAAAAAACTCTATGAATTATACCAAACAGATTAAAAAATTTTATAGTTTGTTTTCCGGAGAATTTTTGTCATTAGGAGATTTTCTTTTATAATTAACGTACCCAAAAATTCCCGCGATCAAAATAAGTCCTAACAGGACATTAGCACCCATGCTGATGGATTTGCCGGTAAAATAAACGGCAGGTTCATATTTGAATTCTACTTTATGCTTGCCTTGAGGAATAACCAAGGACCTTAGAATATAATCGGTTTTATAAAATTCTGTTTCTTTCCCATCAATGTAGGCTTTCCAACCAAATGGAAGATAAATTTCACTGAATACAAGAAGATTGTTTCCGCTTGCATTTACATCATATTCAAGGCTATGAATATCACCCTTTACGAGTTTCACGGTGGCATTACTATCGGGTTTGTCAATTTTTTGATTGATATCTTTTTCAAGGAAAGCAATTTTATGCGGGTCGAAATTCATATCACGAATATTGTTAAGTATATTAATGTCTTTTTCAACTTTATATTCATCAACAAAGAAAGCTTCGGGAATAAAATGTTTGTTTTCATAAATTATTTTAGAACCCTTAAATACCTGAACAAATGAAGTATCCTGAAGCGGTTTATCTGAAATAATATATTTAACTCCTCCCAGAGTGAGCAGTAAGGGATTTTCACCTTCGGCCACATCTATTGCGTCCTGGTAAATCCTTATCTTTGCGCCTTGGTAACCATTAAACAAATGTATTCTGAAATAAGCCAGATTATTAGTAGTTGACAATCTGCCTCCATTAAACTCGGCAACCCGGTATGTATAAGTATCAGGATTTGTTCTTAATATCCAATTTGAATAATCGGTTTCCGCAAAGGCGCTTTTGTCTTCACCGGGATTATCCCAATGCAAAGTCTTAAAGTTTACATTCCATAAATCTATAATAGCAATTAAAATGGTGCCAACCAGTAAGATCTTAAGCGATACCTTTCCCTTAACATAAAAAAAAGCAAGGCCAACTACTAAAATAATAAAAAAGGCATGAAGACGAAGATCACTTATGACGTTTTCATATGCGATAGTAGATATCTGCTTGGTGTATTGACTGATTTGCTGCGGATTTGCTCCCTGCTGTTTTAACTTTTCCACCAATGAGCTATGTGTAATAGAATCAGCATAAGAATTTTCGAATCCGGCAATCGATATTATAAACATGATCCCGGCAATCCCAAAAAAAACATATGAAAGTTTTTTAAACTTTTCTATTGCGGTATTGTCTTTTACAGATTCAACTATAGATTTTAATCCAAAGCCTGCAAGAATGACAATTGCCACATCCATGAAATGATGGATCATTACGGGAGCTCTGAAACTGCTGAAGTAAGGAAAATAATAAAAGAATAAATCATAGAGCAAAGAAAAATTTCTGCCGAAAGAAAGAACTAAAAATATGAAAGCAATAATAGTTATTGCCTGAACAAAAGGGTTCTTTCTGAAATTGTAAAATATTCCGATTAAACATAGCACAAGAGTAATAACACCAAAATACATTGGATTGGTTGTAAAAGGCATTTGCCCCCAATAAAGATTTGTCTTTTGACCCTGTACCTGTACATCCCCAAATCCGTAATAATAGGGAAGCAGAAAAGTTATTACTTCTCCCGGGCTAAATGACCAGTTAGTTGCGTATTGATAGTCCAGCGGAGTGTCATTTGCAACTTTGGTATCTATCTTAGCCTCTATACTTGCCTCTCCTCTCATTGAATACTTGTTATATTCTTTCATTGTCATCAAAACGTCTGCATTCATAGCAACTGCTATCACTGCAGCAATAATAAAAAAGACTGATGCCTGAATGATTCCTGCAATATTGTTTTTGTTGAAAATTCTGTAAAGGATTTGATAAAGCAAATAAATTCCGATCAGAAGGTACGAATAGAAAATCATTTGTATATGATTGGAATTTAACTGAAAATGAAGAAGAATACTCAGGAATACAAAGTTAAGCAGATTTTGAAAAGATAAAATAGATTTTTTTTGATCGAAAGAATCAATCAGCCTGTCAAGAGCCAAAAGTATAAAAGGGAAAAAAGCCAGAGAAAACACTTTTGTGTTATGCCCTACGATAATGCGTTGAATGAAATCAGTAGCGAAAGTTGCCGATAAAGCACAATATAGTGCAATTAATCTATTCTTGAATTTGTAATTTGAATAAAGATAAAACCCTATACCGAATATTACATAATAAAAAACAATAGGCAAAACATTGTTAGACGAGGAGTTGGTAATAAAGCCGTATATTGTATCCCAGATATTATAAAAAAAATCATACGATCTTGGATTGTAACCGATAACAGGAAAATTAGGCATCCCCATGAAAATGTATGGAACCCAAAGGGGAAAGACTCCGCTCTTTTTAGCATCATCAAGAAAAGTTCTGAAGCTGTCAAATGCAAGATTATCGCTCGTGGCAAAGATTTTTCCGCTGAACACACCATCTTTAAAGAAAATCAAAACTGATAAAATGATGATGCCTATATAAATATAGTTTTCATACTTTGTAAAATTATCTGAAGTTTTCGAGGTAACATTTCTTCTGGTTACAGTGATATTTGCTTTTTTAACTGCAGTTTTTGATTTGGCCATGTATATTGTCTAAGTTACTTTTCCGGTTATTTCGTAAAAATAGTTTATATGTCGACAACATTCTAACTATTTATTAATATGAAGACAACCGAATATTATAATCTTTGATTGAAAAGAAAATAAGAGAGTTAAAGAGAGGAAGAAAATAATACGCTCACAATTTTTTAATTTTATTCAAATATTCTATAAATTCGTTCAAGGGCCTTGCGGGGGAACCGGTCCATGTTTCACCATCCGGAATATCCTTCGTAACTACAGCTGCCATACCAACAGTTACTTTGTCATTTATTTTTATTTTATTCATTAAAGAAGCAGAGGGAGCAATCCAGGAATAATCACCAATCGTTGTGCTTCCACCAATCATAGAATTAGCAATTACAGCCGTATGTTTTCCTATCACCACATTGTGTGCTATATGGACAAGGTTGTCAATCTTAGCACCTTCCTTTATTATTGTATTACCTAAAGTACCTCGGTCAATACAGGTATTGGCGCCAATTTCAACATTCTTTTGTATTACAACTCCTCCGAAGTGAGGAAATTTTTCGAATTCATTGTTTTCATTTCTGACGTATCCGTATCCGTCAGAACCTATTACGCAGCCTGCATGTATGGTTACATTTTCTCCAATAAACGTATTATCATAAATAAATGTATTTCCATGAATTATACTTCCTTCTTTAATTTCACATTTACCAATAACAACATTAGGACCTATATACACATTTTTGTCAATCTTTGCATCGTGGCTTATAACGGCTGTAGAATGAATTCCGAACTGGATGTTCGGGGTAAATAAAGCGGAGGCAACTTTGATAAATGTAAGCTTTGGATTATCTGAAATGATAAAGATTTTGTCGCTTAAAAGTTTATCCGTATTAATACTATCGTCGCATATAATGAATTTCGCTTTTGTAGCGGATACTAATTCCTGTCTATCGTTTCTTTTGGGATCAACCCATACAAGAGAATTTTCAACTGCAGCGAATATTGTACTAACGTTGCTAAAATATTTATTTTTAACATTACCTTTTACTTTAACATCAGGTCCTAAAACTTTTTTTATACTTTCAATAGAATATTTTTGCAAAACTCATAGTTATTTAAATTTCAGCCTGATAACTTCAAATGCCTCGGCATACTTTTCCCGGATCTGCATTCCCCTGACTTTAGCAAGAGCCATTATAAAATCCTCATTATTATATGATCGGAAATCCTGGGACTTATAAAATCTCAGTGCCTCAAGTTTTTTCTGGATGTTTGATTCTTCTAATGTTATATATAAGTTATAGTTCGAGCTAAAATTATTCCACGGCATTTCATACCCGATGATCATATTGTATTTAAATGCCCGCAGACTTTCTTCATAGATTGTTTTATGATCCTGATGAACATCGTGGCTGCTCGGCACTAATATTAATTCAGGGGCAATAGTTTTGTTTAATTTAACCAAATCTTCAAGTATTTCCTGTCTCTTTTCCGGCAAGCATCTGACTTCATAATTAAACAGATAAAGATTTTCTCTTTTTATGCCCAGGTGTAAAGAAGAATGTATTAATTCTTTTTGTATTATATCTGTCGGTAAACCTTGAGGAACTGATTTTTCGCACATACTGAATACGGCATAGTGCACATCTATACCATATTCTAACATTTTACTTACTGTCCCTCCGGAAGAAAATTCTATATCGTCCGGGTGAGGACCTATTAACAAAACTTTTTTAAATGACTCGAAAATTGATTCCTTCAAGATATGTTCTTAATTAATTCTGAAAGTTGTTTTGTAGTTTCATAGCGGCTATACTTACTGTAGTCTTTTTGAATTAAGTTACTATTATTTTCCCAATTAGTAAATATATAATTAATAAAAGAATAAATCCCTTCTACATTTTTTCGGTCAAATACTTTAGCATTATCGATTTCTCTTAATATCAAAGCAGCATCTCCATCCGGATCCCCGAGGCAGATTATAGGATTACCTGTGGCAATATATTCCATCAGCTTTCCTGAAATAAGAAGCTTGCTGTTTTCCATCTCGGCAAGACTATTAAATAATAAATCCGCATTTGCCATGTGTTGAAGAGTTTGATAGTGAGGTAAATATTCTATTATCTCAATTTCAGCTTTTGGAATTCTTGTTTTGACCTGATTGATTATTGCCGGAGAAACCCTGCCAATAAACTG
>JBBSDT010000003.1:0-27947 GCA_038240405.1 Ignavibacteria bacterium | reverse complement strand
TAGTACTTGTTGACTTTGCTATAGTATCTCCGCTTATCGAATTATATGTCCCGGTGAATTGTGTAAATGTGTAATCCGTAGCAACACTTGCAAATATATTTATACTTGTGAATAGGAGGATCAAGACTGAAAGGAATAAAATTACTTTTTTCATGATAATTTTTGGTTAAAATTATTAAATAATATTTTTTGAAATAATTGTATATATTTAAATAAAAGAGGGCAAGACTATACCGTTAATTATTAACGATGAATCTTTGACAAAAACCTTGCAGGGTCAATCTTGAAGAGTGTCTGTGTCCTCTGTTATTTTTTAATTGCGACTCGCTTACCGAATCAATTCAATCAGCCGAATATATACTAACTTTGATATAGCAATTTTAACATGGGAATTTTCATGTTGAAATTATAAAAAGTTTTGGCTTCGGAAACCATTTTTCTCCTTTCAAAAAACTATTTTTTAATGTTATTTCTAATCAACTTTTACGATAATATGGGTATATCGATAAAGAGCTTTGAAAGTATGCCTCCTTTCAGGTTTATATAGTTAATAAATAACTTTACTAAATTAGAGCTTGTAAAATAAGAATTATTTCTTAAACTTAATTTTTACAAAATATTTTCAAAATTGATTTGGCTTTTAAGAATCGAGTAGTGAAATTGGGGTAAAATGTATAAAACATTTTCATTTGAGTCTCTTTCGTTTTTTCTTCTTCCGAAAGAATTAAGGTATAAATTTTTTCTTCTAATATTTAATTTTCCCTTTGGAAAATAATTTAATATTGTGATCAATGAATAACAAGGATATTCAAAAAAATACATAGACCAAAATTGCCAAAATTGGGAACTTGTATGATAGAAAGGCTGTTTATTAAAAACCCTAAACGAGACTTTTTTGCAGAGCAAAAGCATTAATGTTATATCGGAATTAAAAAAGGAGAACCTGTCCAAATTATCCCCTAAATAATTATTGCCGGACAGGTTCATGTTGTATTGCATTGCAGCGTGGTGTGGAACGAAAATGCAAGTAGTATTGAAAAATATTTCTGAAACGAAAAGCTTTAAGTAAAGGGATCAGAACCTCGCATTAACACCAATGGTTGGTAGAATAGGGAACATTCCCATAATTTTTCTTTTAATATTCAAATCCTTGTCTACCCAATAGTCATATGCGAGAACATTTTTTCTGTTGTATGCATTGATTACATCAATATAAAAAGCCCAATCTGTAGACCAGAAATTCGTGTATGCAGTTAAACGCAAGTCGAGACGATGGTACGCAGGCTTCTTCTCATTATAAAGGCGCGACCTGTCTCCATAATTCAAATTAAATATAACTTCCCTTGTAACCGGGTTAATTGCCATTGAATCTCCTACCAACCTAGGAATAATTCCTATAGGAGTAGTTATCGGAAAATTAGTAGCGTAAGTCCATCTTGCGCCAATCTCGAGCCAGTTATTTATTTTGTAATTCAAAACAATATTTGCAACATGCCTTTGATCAAAACGGTATGGATTTGTAATGTCATATTTTTCCCTTTCTGAAAATGATAACGAATAATTTATCCAGCCATAAAATTTTGTTCGCTGCGAAATAAACTTCTTCTCAAGACTTATCTCAAACCCATATGCATTTCCACTTCCTGCATTGACAGGATTTGTTGTCAGTGAATCATACGGAAGCTTTTGAGAAGAGCGTACCCAGTTACTGTAATTCTTTATGTAATTAGGATCAGTATTGGAATGATCATTCAAAGAGAATTGGTATCTGTATCCTGTCAGCTGTTCCTGCTCGATAAGGTTGTTAAATTTTTTATAATATCCTTCGATCTTTGCAAACCATTCGTTTGATAACCATCTGTCAATACCAAGAACAAAGTGAACTGCCTGCTCGGCTTTTAAACCTTTTTCATTTGCATTTCTCAGATCAAAAAATGTTCTACCATCTACCAGTTTCTCAAGCCCGGGAGATTGATAATATAATCCAATTGAACTTCTTATTGTCGTCAGCCGATCAATTGCATATCCGATATTAAATCTCGGCTCTATATAAGGAGTCTTTATTATTTGGAAATAGTCAAACCGCAGGGAAGGCTGAACAAAAAACTTTCGGCTGACTTTGAACATACTTTGCGCATATAAATATGCTCTGATATTATCTTCACCCTGCAGGCTGAAATTATCGAGAAGGGCTGAAGCAGTAGGAAAATTTCTTATAAAAGATTTAAACTGGTCATCAATCTTCAGATTATAATTTAAATCTGTCCGAACAACATCAATTCCGCCGCCGAATTCCTGTTCTGAGTTCTTATTCAATTTAACAGACCTGTTGCCAAGGGAGAATTTTCTGAAAGTATATCGCGAATCAAATTGCAACCCAAGCAATGCTCCGATCCGGCGAAGACTGTCTCTTTTTTCCGGTGTATATTCTCCCCTGTCTATGAGAGGATCAAGAAACTCGCTGTTGAAATCGTTATCCCCGCTGTTCCTGTACCATGAAAGTGTCGTGCGTGAAATAAATTTCGCGTTAGGTGTGTAATGCCAGGCAAGAGACAGCATATCATTTTTTGTAACATCTGTAACTGCAATGCTGTCAGGCTCAGTACTTTGGCTTCCGGGAATTATATCCACACCGTCTTTGGAGAAAACACCGTTAATCAAAAATTTGTTCTGTTTAAAGGGTCCGATTGCAATTTTAAACTGCAGGTCTCTGAAGGAAGGGAATGAGGAATTTTCTGTAATCAATCCCGCTTTCTTTGCAAAAGGTCCGATAATCAGGTCATAATAAGTTCGCCTGCTTGAAATTAACCAGGACCCGGGTAATTTGAATGGATTCTTACCATTAAATATTACATTTGCATTTGTAATACTCGCGTTTATAATTGAAGAAAGAGTTTTATTACGGTCACCTTCCTTATTTAAAACATCGAGAACTGCAGATAAACGGTCTCCGTATTTTGCAGGAAAGCCACCTGTAATCAGAGTTATATCGCTTAAAGTTTCAGGATTAAACATACTAACTAATCCATACAAACGGTACGGATTAAATATTTCCACATCATCCATTACAATTAAGTTTTCATCCGGACCAGACCCCCGGATTATAAGCTGCGAAGTGAAATCATTCGGTGATGTTACTCCGGGTAGAGATTGCAATGATCGCAAAACATCCTCCACTGCGCCTGGAAGCATCTTTACATTCTGCGGCTTTATGTTAAACAGACTAGTCCGCAAGTCTTCCTGACGCTGCCTGAATAAACCTTCCACTTCAATTTCCTCCGTACTGATAATCTTTTCTATGAGATAAATATTCAGTGTCTGGTTTTCAGATTTTGAAATCAGAAAGTTCTTAAATTCATAAGCGTTATATCCCGGATGTTTTACTGTAACCGAATATTTCCCTTCCTCTATTTCAACCTTATATTTTCCTGAATTGTCAGTAAATATTTTATAGTCTTTCGATTCATTAAAAATATTTACCATTATATTACTTAATTTCATATTATCTTCACTATACACAAATCCACTAATTGTAGTAGTGATTTTATTTGTATCCGTCGAGATTTGAGAAAAGCAAAAAGATGCAGGAAACAAACAGATTATAAAAGCAATAAAAATTCGCGGCATAAGAACTTTTGGAAGATATTTGATTAATAACTACATTTTTAAAAACGTAATCGAAATACTAATAGTTTCAAAAGATTTGTTTTTAATTCCATTGGAGAAAAGCACATGTAGCGTATTCTTAATAGCCACGACTATAGCCGCTACAATAGCCGCTACAATAGCCACTACAATAGCCGCTACAATAGCCACACAATAGCCGCTATAATAGCAACGACAATAGCCGCTACAATAGCAACGACAATAGCCACGACAATAGCCCCGACAATAGCCCCGACAATAGCTACGACAATAGCCACGACCTTTAGGTCGTGGTTTATTCGATATACTTCGAGGGCTTTAGCCCTATATTTACCTTTTAGACTTCAGATGATAGAGTTGATAACATCTGTGAATATACCGGAAGATTCTATGGTTAAATTAAACTAGCATTTATTTCAGAATTCAGCTTCATTGCGCTTTCTATTACAGAATCTATAAATTCCTTTTCATTACAGCCCTTTGGTGCGGAATAAATAATGCTCCTGCTGGAATTAATCAAAAAGTTTTTGGAATGGATGCTAAGAACTAAATTTTGCAGGTCATTTTTTTGAGCTCCTATGCCCGGAATGAGAAGAGGAATTTCTGAATGCATTGATGTAAATGCTTTTAGTTCGGTAGCATGATTTGCTCCAAAAACAAATCCTATATTATTATTCCCGCTCCACCCTAATGCTTTATCAATTATTATTTCATATAAATGCTTCCCGTTGCTCTTTAAAAACTGAAAATCTTTACCACCGGGATTTGAAGTCAGGGCAAGTATGTAAGCAAATTTTCCTTTCCTTTTAGTGAACGGTGCAACCGAATCTGAACCCATGTAGGGACTAAGTGTTATTGAATCAAAATTATAATTATCAAAATAAGCACGAGCGTAATATTCGGAGGAATTTTCCATATCTCCTCTTTTTGCATCGCAGATTTTTATCATTTCATCAGGTATTAAAGCCACCGTATGCTTCAACGCTTCCAAACCCTGTTCTTCCATACATTCATAAAAGGCTGCGTTTAGCTTATATCCTGCAGCAATATCCTTTGTAGCCTGGACTATCAGCTTGTTAAATTCTAAAACAGGATTTTTATATTCTAAAAGAAATGAAGGAAGTTTCTGAATATCAGGATCCAATCCAATAATTAGATTAGATATGTTTTGTTTTATTATATTTTGTAGTTTCTCTGTATAGTTCATTAAATTTACATTGCCACGACCTTCAGGTCGTGGATATTAACGAATTATCTTAGGCTTTAGCCAAAATTCTAATTCTTTAATGTTCTTTCAAAAATTTTTCCACATCATTGATTCAACAGGCCTGTCCGTTTTCTTATTATACTTTGCACCTGGTTTTTTGTCATACGGAGTAATCACGTCTCCCTCAACTTTAAAATAAATCAGCTGCCCTATAGGCATACGTGCATATATTCTCACAGGCTGTTTAACCGATATTTCAAGCGTCCAGTTATTCTTAAATCCAACATCTCCCTTTCCTGCCGTTGCATGTATATCTATTCCCAGCCGTCCCACGCTTGACTTACCCTCAAGAAAAGGAACATACTTGTATGTTTCGGTATATTCAAGCGTTACTCCCAGATATAGCTTTGTTGGATGAAGTATATGGCCTTCTTTTGGAATTTTAAAAAAATTTACTTTATTGTGCTTCTTTGAATCAAGCACTTCATCTTTATAGACAGCAAGCCATTCTCCAAGATGTACATCATAACTGTTAGACCCGAGGCAGGATCTGCTAAAAGGTCTGACCAGTATATTCTTATTCTTAATTTCTTTAAGGATTTGTTTATCCGATAATATCATTTATATAAAAGTTAACAGATTATCACTAAGTTGAATTTTTTTATTTCGCCCGGGTGATTAATAATTGTTTAAATATTAAAATTTAAAATTTAATATTGATTTCTGTAACGGTAAGAGCTCATTCCTATTCCCATCATTACAAGAAATGTCATCAAGGATGAAATTCCATAGCTCATAAGCGGCAAAGGAATACCAATAACCGGCATAATTCCAATTGTCATTCCGACATTGATCACAAGATGAAATAGTATAAGGCTTGAAAATCCGATACAAGCTATACTTAGGAACTTGTTTTTGGAAAGATAAGCATTATTAACGAGCTGAAATATTATTATCATATAGAGGAGTAAAATTATTACAGCTCCTACAAACCCAAACTCCTCACCAATCATACAGTAAATAAAATCAGTCCATTGCTCGGGAATAAATTTCAACTGAGTTTGCGTCCCCTGCAGAAATCCCTTTCCTAAAAGACCTCCGGAACCTATCGCAACTTTAGATTGGATAACATTATAACCGCTTCCGAGCGGATCACTCGCCGGATCAAAGACCGCCTTTATCCTGTTTTGCTGGTATGGCTGAAGCTTGTGGTACAGCGTATCAAAAGAAAATCCAATTCCAAAGTTTAACACAAGTATAAGAGCAGTAATGAAAATATTTTTTTTGAATAGAAGCATGACAATTGCAACGAATATAAGAGCCGCTATGAGGTAATTTATTCCGAAAAATGCTCCTAAGACTATCAGTATCGGTGAGATAACAATAAATAAAATATATGGTGAAAGTCCCACCCAGAATAAAACCGGAAGTATCATTGATAAGAACACCAGGGACGTTCCCATATCCGGCTGTCTCATGATTAAAACTACCGGAATTAATACAATAGCGCATGCTTTCAAGAAAACCATTGGCTTGTTTACATTCTTGAAACCTTCTTCCGATTGTGAAAGGAAATTAGATAGTGCAAGGATCGTAGCTATCTTTGCAAATTCCGAAGGCTGAATTCCAAATCCTCCCATGCTGAACCAGCTTTTGGAACCGGAGATTTTTTTACCTATAAGCAGTACTGCGATAAGCAAAATAATTGAAACTCCGTAAATCAGATATGAAGACTTGGCGACAAATCTTGGCGGAATATAGCTTATTACCATCATTAATATAATTCCGGCAACCGTAAAGCTTAGCTGTTTCGAAAAATAATCTGTTCCGCTGGTATATGTTGCACTAAAGATCGCAAGCAACCCTGAAGTCAGAATTGCCAGAGTTACAATCAACAGCAATATATCAATTCGTTCAAAAAAACTTTTTTTCATTTATATACAATCTTTAGATTAATCAGGTCCTCCATTTACAGTTTTTACTTCTCCGTTTGTATCATATGCCGCTCCTCCTAAATATCTTAACATTAGCGCTGCCGCAACTGGCGCTCCGAAGTCCGCTCCCCATCCCATATTTTCACCTAAAACACATATTGCAATCTTCGGCTCATCATATGGCGCAAAGCCAACGAACCACGAATGATTTTTCCCGGATGAATTTTGTGCTGTACCTGTTTTACCGCTGAGTACAATTTCATTTGATTTAACGCCTCTTGCTGTTCCGGTACCGTTGACGACTAAATACATTCCTTTTCTAACAGCGTCAAAATATTTCTGAGGCATATCAATCTTTCTCTGCTCGAATTTAATGTCTTCATATGTATTATAAATATTATTTTTTATTTTAGTTACAAAATGCGGCTCACAATAAAGCCCGCTCATTGATATTGCTGCAGCATAAGATACCATTTGTACAGGTGAAACACCCAGTTCACCCTGGCCAATCCCCAGGCTCACCAGCAATCCCTGAGTCCATTTATTTTCTCCGTATCTCTTGTCAAAATATTCTCTGGAAGGAAGCAGGCCGGAAGTTTCATTTGGTATATCAATACCGGTCTTAAGCCCGAATCCAAAAATTTTACCGTATTTATTATAATTGTCTATACCAACAGCCAGTCCCATTTTGTAAAAGAAAACATTTGCTGATACTTCAATAGCTCTTGTAACATTGATGCTTCCATATGCGCCGTGATCTTCGAAAGTTCTGTTTCCGTAAGTGAAAGAACCTCCGCAAACTACTGTTGAAGTTGGCGTAATAATTCCTTCATTAAGAGCAGCCATAGACATCATCATTTTCCATGTTGAACCTGGGGGATATTTTGTTTGTACAACCCGGTTAAACAATGGCTTATCAGGATCGCTTAATAAAGCTGCAAATACCTTAGGATCGGTTTTGCCTGAAAAAAGCGAAAGGTCAAAATCGGGCTTTGAAACACAGCACAAAATCTCTCCTGTTCTCGGATCAACTGCAATAATTGCTCCTCTTTTTCCATTCAAAAGTTTTTCTGCATATTCCTGGAGATCTTTATCCATTCCTAATACAAGGTCAGATCCGTTAATAGGCGGAATATCATTCTTTCCTTCATTCAATCCACCGACTTCCCTTCCCTTTACATCTACGGTAATAAATTTATAACCTTTAACTCCTCTTAAATAACTTTCATAATTTGCTTCAAGTCCGCTTGAACCTACTACATCTCCCTGTTTGTAATAATCTCCTATCTGCTTTTCAAGATGCTTTTCGGAAATCTCACTTGTATACCCAAAAGAATGAGCTCCTCTGAATTTATTGGGGTAATACCTTATAGCATCTGTCTGATAATCGACACCATTCAGATGATCCTTGTTTTCGGCAATATAGGATATCACTTTAAAGTCTACGTCTCTTTTAATTTTGGTAGGATTAAACCTGTTCGTACCTTTAATGTTTTTCAGGTTCTCTTCAAGTTTTTCCGGAGGAAGATCAAGAATGGATGCAACTTCTTTCAGATTATTCTTATCAAACTGCGAAGGCGTTATTGTAACAGTATATGAAGGTTTGTTATCTACAAGAACTTTTCCGTTACGGTCATACATCAACCCGCGGGGCGGAGTGACTGTAATAGTCTTAACTGAATTTTTATCAGACTCTTTGCTTAATTCCTCTTTATTAAAAAGCTGAAGGTAAGAAAGTCTTGTTACAAATAGCCCGAAAATCACTACACAGAAGGAATAAATGATATATTTTCTTTTATCGAGTTCCATTTGTCAAAAGGTTTTTTTTAAGTCAAACTTGTTAAATATTAAACTAAATATTACTCCAAATACCGAGGTATAAAATGTAGTCGTTATAATATACTTCAGAAAAATTTCCATGAATGTAATAGACGAACCCTGAAAATAAATCAGGAAAAAAATTGTATATCCGATCAAAGTGCACATAAATATAATTCCAATAAAAGAATTCTTCCCGGAGCCCTTATCACTTGCCTGTCTGTTAAAGTAACCTGATATAAATCCCGCAAGACTGTAAGTCAAAGCCGAAAGACCGATAAATGAGCCGCCTAAAATATCCAGTATCAGACCTGAAATAAAACCCGAAACCATACCCGCCATATGTCCGCGGCTGTATCCAAGATAAATTACTAATATTATAACAAGATCCGGAGTTATGTTGTATTTCGAGATAGCAATCAACCACATGAACGAAACCTGAAGAACAATCAATACAATAAATACGAAAGCATATTTTAAATATGATGTTATATACAAACTATCAGCCTATTTTTTGAAGTATAAATTTTCAAGGTCAAGTCTCTCTTTTTCAGGTAAATGTTTTAAAACAAAAACTTCTTCAAGGGATGAAAATGAAACCAGCGGTTTTATAAGTACTTTTTGAAAAAGATTATCAAGATTCCCTTCTTCTACTATCGTTCCCACGGGAATCCCTGCCGGGAAATAATTACTGTATTCAGATGTTATAACAACATCTCCGACTTTAACATCCGCGCTTTTCGGGACATTGTTAATAATAAGATTACCGGCACCGTCATAATTTAATATTCCGTCTACTCGGCTTCTCTGAATTTTAACGCTGATGCTCAGATTCCGGTTATAAAGAATTTGAGCGATACTGTAATGGCTGCTTACGGAAACTATCCTCCCGACTAATCCGTCATCGGTTATTACAGGCATGTTGATTTTTATGCTGTCCGACTCTCCAACGTTCAGCGTAATTGTATTTCTTGCCTGCACAAGTGATTTGTTAACAATTCTGGAAATAATAACTCCTGAAATATTCTTTTCTTTAAGTCCGAGTATTTTTGTAAGCCGTAAGTTTTCAAGCCTTGCTTCTTTTAAGGCTGAGACTTCATTTGACAGTTCGATATTCTTCTCCCGGAGGAATTCATTTTCTTTCTGTATCTCAAAGACATTAGGCACTGCAGAAACTCCGCTCTGGATAGTTCCGATAAATCCTACCGCAACTGCCCTTAAGAATCTTACCTGTGAATTGTCATTTGTAAAAATCAGAATGAGAGAAATTACCATTAATATAGAGAGGAGTATATAATCTTTTATACGAAGTAAAAATAAACCAATCGCTTTCATAAATACAAACTCATCGTTCTATGGTTTTAATATCATTTTAAATTTGTAAAGGATTATTATTGAGTTGCTCAAAATAACTATGATAAAGAAAAGATTAAAGTTGTAATGAAATCTTATTCTTATAAATCAGGAGAGTTTCAATCAAAGAAATAGATATTATAAGATTAATTAAATGATCAGCATTTAATTGAAGATAGAGCTTCTTCAACGAGCTATTGTATCTAAGGAATGAATATATATATTTACGGCAGAGCCTTATTCTATAAAGCTCTGCCGGTTCAATTTTAACTTTTCAATATTTGGAAAATTCTTATCTTCTCAAAAGAACTCTTTTATAATAATCAAGATCTTCAAGCACTTTACCTGTTCCCCTGGGGACAGCTGTTAAAGGATCTTCAGCTACATGTACCGACGGCTGAGGAAATTAATTGAATGATCTGTATTTAATTGAATAGTGCTTCTTCAACGAGCTATTGTATCTAAGGAATGAATATATATATTTACGGCAGAGCCTTATTCTATAAAGCTCTGCCGGTTCAATTTTAATTTTTCAATATTTGGAAAATTCTTATCTTCTCAAAAGAACTCTTTTATAATAATCAAGATCTTCAAGCACTTTACCCGTTCCCCTGGCGACAGCTGTTAAAGGATCTTCAGCTACATGCACCGGGACACCTGTTTCCATTTTGATTCTTTCATCAAGTCCTTTTATTAAAGCCCCGCCGCCTGTCAAGAATATTCCTCTGTCAAGCAAATCCGATGAAAGCTCAGGAGCAGTTTTTTCTAATGCTACTTTAACCGCTTCTATCATCTGCGTTACGGGGGCATTCAGAGATTCTCTTATTTCAATAGAACTTACTTCAGTAATCTTTGGAACTCCGGCTACAAGATCGCGCCCTTTAACTTCAATAATTACTTCCTCTTTAAGAGGCATAACCGAACCAACCTGGCACTTTATTTCTTCAGCGGTTCGCTCACCAATAAGAATATTATGGTTATTTCTGAAAAATCTTATTATAGATTCCGTCAGCTCGTCCCCGGCAATCCTGATTGAAGCTCCGTTTGTAATGCCTGACAATGCTATGACTGCTATCTCTGTAGTGCCCCCTCCAATGTCTACAATCATATTTCCATATGGAGCCATTACATCAAGACCAATACCAATTGCAGCTGCCATAGGTTCCGAAATCAGATAAACTTCTTTAGCGCCCGCATGTTCTGCCGTATCCCTTACCGCCCTTTTCTCGACTTCTGTTATACCGCTTGGAACACAGATCACAATTCTTCTGGAAGGCATCCAGCTTGAACTTATCTTCTTAATAAACTCCTTAATCATTCCTTCGGCAATTTCAAAATCAGCTATTACGCCATCCTTCATTGGTCTGATAGTGGCGAGTTCTTTGTGAACTCTTCCCATCATTTTTTTGGATTCTTCACCAATGGCAATTATTTTTCTCGAAGCAACGTCATATGTTACTATCGATGGCTCATTCAAAACAATACCTTTGCCTTTCATATAAATCAAAGTGTTCGCTGTTCCAAGGTCAATGGCTATGTCATTGGAGAACATTCCTAATAGGGGCATTTAACTTTCCTTATAGTTCTTAAAAGTTTAAAAAATATTTTTTCATCTAATGCTTGAAGTGTCTGATTCCCGTAAATGCCATCGCAATATTAAAATCATCTGCAGCCTTTATCACTTCGTCGTCTCTTACCGATCCTCCCGGCTGTATGACAGCAGTTGCTCCCGCCTCTGCAATAGCAATCAACCCGTCTGCAAAAGGAAAAAAAGCGTCGGAAGCAGCAATACTGTTTTGTAGAACTTGATTAAATTCTTTTGCTTTGATAACCGCTATTTTTATTGAATCAATTCTGGATGGCTGTCCTCCCCCGACTGCGAGAGTTCTTTTGTCCTTTACAAAAACAACTGCATTTGATTTCGTATGCTTCACTACCTTATAAGCAAATAACATATCTTCAACTTCATCATCGCTCGCCTTTCTCTTAGTCACAAATTGAAGCTCTTTACCGGTGACTTCAAAATTATTTTTATCCTGGTATAAAATTCCTCCGGAAATCTTTCTGAACTCATGACCCTCCTTTGAATACCGGAATTTAATAATTCTCCTGTTCTTTTTCTTCTTCAGGAGTTCCAGAGCAGCATCTTCAAAATCAGGGGCCAAAATAATTTCAGAAAACAATTTATCAATATCTATTGACGTTTTAAAGTCTAATTTTTTATTAAATATAATTATTCCTCCGAAAGGAGAAAGCTTGTCTGTTTCAAAAGCCTTCTTATATGCAGTAAGATTCTCTTCCGAGACTGCAACCCCGCTCGGATTTCCATGTTTTATTATTGCACACGCCGGACTTTCATTTTCAAATTCAGAAATTAAATTAAATGCCGCATCGGTATCCAGAAGGTTATTGTATGATAATTCTTTTCCGTGAAGTATCTCAAATATATCATCGAAGTTTTCCTTTATTAATGTTCCTTGCTGATGTGGATTTTCCCCATACCTTAAATTAAATAATTCATTACCTTTAAAATAATCAATGCCTGCAGGATGTGACCGCTGATCATTATTCAGTTTTGCAAAGTAATTTGCGATTACATTGTCATATTCCGATGCAGTGGCAAATGCTTTCTGCGCAAGCTTTTGCGAATATTCTGTGGGAATTTTGTTCCCCGATGAATTTAACAAGTCAATGTATTCTTTATATTGACCTGGTTCGGTCAGCACATTTACATCTTTGAAATTCTTTGCCGCCGCTCTTAAAAGAGAAACCCCGCCGATATCAATTTGCTCTATCGAATCTTCTAAAGATATGTTTTTCTGGGAAATAGTTTTTTCAAATGGGTAAAGATTTACAACTATTAAATCAAAAGGGAGGATATTGTGCTTTATCAATTGCTCCAAATGAAGCGGGTTATTGCGATCGGCTAATATTCCGGTAAAAATAAGAGGATGTAGGGTTTTAACCCTGCCTTCCAAAAGTTCGGGAAAGCCGGTAATCTCTTCAACTGATCTTACATCTAAATTATTCTTTTTAAGAAGATTATATGTCCCTCCGGTTGAAATGATTTCAATACCGGACTTTAAGAGCTCCCGGGCAAATTCAACAATTCCTGCTTTATCAAATACACTTATAATCGCTCTCTTAATCAAATTTAGACGCTCTATCAATTTAAAATTTATAATTTATATTTATCCGACCCTAACTTTATCTCTCGCAATCGTCACCTTCCCTTCTTCAAACTTCTTTATTATTTCAGTGTAATATTTATGCTCAAGTTTTCTGATCTTCTTTTGTAAAGAGAATTCGTCATCATCGATACTGACATTACAGCATTTCTGAAAAATTATCTTTCCTTCATCATAATTTTCATAAACGAAATGAATTGTAATTCCTGATACCTTCACACCGCTTTGTATTACTGCCTGGTGAACATTTATTCCGAACATTCCTATGCCCCCGAAAGAAGGAAGCAGTGAAGGATGAATGTTGATTATTTTATCTCTATACATGATTAAGACATCCTCTTCTATCTTCTTCATATAACCGGCAAGAACGATAAAATCAATTTTGTATTCGTTTAAAGCTGTTATAAATTTTAAGGAATATTCTTTCGGTGAAAGTTCGGGGAAAACCTTCCGGCTTATGTGCAATTCTTTAATTTTATTTTGCCGTGCAATTGATACCGCACCACAAGCAGAATTATTCGTTATTAAAAGATTTACTCTGGAGTTAAGATATCCTTTTTTTATGGAATCAAGAATTGCATTAAAATTAGTTCCTTTGCCGGACGCAAAAATGCAAATGTTCAATTAAATTTTTTAAACCCTGCAAATTAATCAAATTAGAAAAGAGATACAATTTATGAGCGAGTAACAAAAAGCCTGTACCAGAAGCACAGGCTTTAAAAATTTGTTCATGAATATTTAAACGGCAATTATGATTATGACAGGTTCCCACGAGCTAAATACTTTTCAGAAAACTATTTAACCAGCATCATCTTCTTTGTGACTTCAAAATTACCGGCGCTTATTCTGTATAGATACATTCCGCTCGATAAGCCGGAAGCATCAAAATGGACGGAATAATAACCTGCAGGCTTGAATTCGTTTACTAGTGTGCCAATTGTTTTTCCTGACATATCGAACAATACCAGACTTACTTTTCCGTCAAAAGGCAAATCAAAATCTACCTTCGTACTTGGATTGAACGGGTTTGGATAGTTCTGTGACATATTGTATGAAGATGGTATTCCTATATTGACCTCGTTTGAAAGATTGTAATATTTAAAGCTTCCGTTATAATCAATTTGTTTCAGCCTGTAGAAATATCCGCCTTTTTCTACGTTCCTGTCTGTAAATGTATAATTACTTTGGATTGTTGAGTTACCATTTCCGTTTACATAACCTACTTTACTCCAGTCAACATTCAGTTTTGCTCTTTCGATCTCAAAACCTTTATTATTGGTTTCGGAAACAGTTGACCAGTTTAATGTCACATTATTCCTGTTTATGATTGATGTGAAAGCGGCTAACTCCACTGGCAATGGATTATCCGGAACTATTTGTGCTCTTAATTCTCCGCCCCCAAAAAGATTGGTATGAATATTCGCATAAAAAAGGTTTGAGAGAAATTGACCTTCCTGTGTCGGTGTAAGTACAAATGTAAAATTAATATATGTTCCGCTTTGCACACCGGTTGGGAAACCTGCAAAAGGAACTGTCACCGATGCATTGACTCCAGGGGGTGCCGGTGCATGAAAGTGAGCTGCAGTAGTATTGCCAAGTAATCCACTGAAAACAACTGAAACAGTAATAATCTTTGTAACATTATCATAAGTTCCGGATATTGTTGCGGTAGCCGGGGTAACAACCGGCGGAACTTCCTGGGATCCCGAATATATTGCGCTGTAAGGATACGTCAGAGCAAATGAACTCTTCTGAAATAAAACAATTGTGGTAAGAATCAAAATGAAACAAAAAACACTTTTGTTAAGATTTTTCATTTTTTAATTTCGTTTATTAAGTTTTAGTAAATAGTTTGTAAAAATGGAAACTTTCGGCAACCTCCTTCCGGGATAAAAGTTTTAATAATTAATTTTTTATGAGAATGGTATTTAAAATTAAAAAAATTCAAGTAATTATTTCTTCCTTTGATAATTTGCAGTTAAAGTGTTTTTAGCAAGAATGTGTCCGGACATAGCGCTACTCAATTCTGACTTTGTCATTCCTTCTTTTAAATTCAGCATTGAGTCAAGTTCATAAATATTAAAGATATACCTGTGACTTCCCGATGGTGGACAAGGTCCGTAATAAAAACTATTACCGGCATCATTTTTTCCCTGTATATAATTTGTCTTAGGCGCATTAACTGATGAGAAGCCTTCAGACAATTCCCTAACCGAAGAAGGAATATCGTAAATTATCCAATGAACGAAGTCCCCGCTTGGCGCATCAGGATCATTCATTATAATCGAATATGATTTTACTTTTTCATCCGTATTATTCCATTGCAAAGGTGGTGAAATATTTTCTCCATCACAGGTGTATTTAAATGGAATGGAAGAGCCATCCGCAATAGCAGTGCTTGTCAGCTTAATATCCGTTTTCACATTATTCTCCTGCTTCTCATTTGTTCTTACTGGTTCTTTCGTTTTCGAACAGGAATAAGAAATTAAAGTAATTATAAAAATTATTAATAAAATAATTTTCACAAGCTTATAAATTTATTTTATCAGCATCATCCTTTTGGAAGATGAGAATTTGCCGGCTTCCAAAGAATAGATATAGATTCCGCTTGGATAATTATCTGCATTCCATTGAACTCTGTAACTGCCGGCTGCTAATTCGCCTTCTGCCAGGGTTTGTATTAACCTGCCCTGTATATCATACACTGATAACTTTACTTTAGTAGGTTTTGGTAAGTCAAAGTTTATTTTTGTTGACGGGTTAAAGGGATTGGGGTAATTTTGCTCAAGCAAATAAGACCCGGGAATTTCGGATCCTATCAATTCAACATTTGCAAAAGGATTTGGTTTATATAAAATTAATTGACCTTGTATAGTATAATGAGGCTCTGTATGTCCATTGTTATTATAATTGCAGTCGGAACAAGTTGTACCGGATGTACATTGAGGATTATTCGGCCTGCAGAAGTTTTCATATTGCTGAAGATTATAGTCAATTGTTACATTCTGTCCGGCAGTTACACTATTTGTTGCATCAACATCAAAAGGAATAACACTGGCTCCCGGGCACCACCCTGCTCTTGCATATTGCCAGGTTCCTCCCTGGGGACTGCAGGGATTGGACGAGCAGTCACCTCTCCATAAGTTATGATTTGTCACATCATTGCCAACTATGAGCGTATGAATTTTAAAAGAGAATTCTGCGGCATTATCACTATTGCCCTGGCCGTGTCCTGTTGTTGTAATCTTTACTTTTGCTTTCGTGGTTTGAGGATCGATCATTACTGTTTGCGGTGTCAGTAAATTTTCCGGAGGAGCTGCCGTATCTCCGTACACAATATTTGAATTCTGCCAGAGGTTAATTATTTTGAAAGGTTTGTTTTGCATCTCCCCCTGTATGTAAGCGAATTTTGCCGTTACAAGCCATCCCCGTGCGCCGCCTATCCAGCTTTCAATATAGCTTCCGAGCCTGACTGTGTCGTGAAGTATTGGCATAAAATCAGTAATATCCATTATGAACACGCACTGTCCGGGATATCCTCCTCCAACTATATTATAAGGAGTGATTACCCTGGCAATCTCATAATTAGTTGTTGAATCCTTATATAATTTAAGCCAGCCGATTCTGTCCCACGGATCACATCCGGCTGACGGACAGCCTATAGTATAGTATAATAATATTTGTTTGTAATGTGTGGTTGTATCTGGCAGTACATACGTTCCGTAATGCACATCAGCCCAGTTTTGAAAGCTCTGGTTGAATGTAGTTACCCAGGTGGTATCACCGGGTGCAGCAAATATTGTATTGTTAAATGTAAAGAAAAACAATATTCCTAAAAGCATTTTCTTAAAATCAGAAAATACAAAGAGTAAGTTTTTACTCATATTATTCCGGATTAGAATTTAAAGTTAATTTCGCCTAATTTAAAGAAAAAATATTAAAATAATAACATATATTTTAAATCCAGAGCCCGGGACGAAGAAATAAATTATTTTGGACGAGTGTGAAAACAAAGAAGAATAAACTAAATTGATTCGTTCTGAAATTTGTCACACTACCTTATCAAACTTGTCTAATGTACTAAAGTGAACTTTTAAAATTAAATCAAAATAAAGAATGAAAACTAATTGCAAAATTCTAACAACTCTTTTTATGCTTACCATCTTTTTCGGTTGCAGCAGTTCTTCCAACAAACTTAATGAGTCTGATACGTCGGCAATCATGAAAGCAGATATAGATTTTTGTGAATATTCAAAGAAGGAAGGATTTTACAAAGCCTTTCTTAAATATGCGGATGAGGGTATAATAAAATTATCCGACGGGAGTTATCCGATGGTAGGAAAAAAGGAAGTAGAAAAATTATATGGTGATAAAAGCGGGACAAAAGAGTTGATATGGGCTCCCGTTTATGGGGAAGTAGCACAATCCGGCGAACTTGGCTATACATGGGGTCAGTGGCACTTTACTGATAGAGACACAACTTATTACGGTAAATATTTTACTGTTTGGAAGAAGCAGGAAAATGGAAGCTGGAAAGTTGCACTGGATGGGGGAAATTCAACTCCGCCGCCTAAGAAATAATCAGTATCGATAAAACTTCCATTGTCAATTTCCATCTAGTCTCATTTGTTGATCAAAAAGTTCTTCTGTTAATGTTGCCTCAACGTTATCTGAAGCAATAGCAGGCAATCCCTGGACATCTTTTAACTTTTTTTCTATCTGCCTTGTTCTGACCCCGGCTTTATCGATGCTGTCAGTCGCCTGCTCCAGCTTTTTCTTGGTCTGGTCTAATATTATAGCGAAATTCCCAAATTCTGTTTTTACTTCGCCTAGTATTTCCCACACTTCGCTAGTTCTCCTTTCAATTGCAAGAGTTCTGAAACCCATTTGCAAGCTACTCAGAAAAGCCGATAGCGTAGTTGGACCCGTAATAATTATTTTATAATCCCTTTGCACTGATTCGAATAAACCCACATTATTCAATACTTCAGCAAATAGACCTTCAAAAGGCAAAAAGAGAATTGCAAAGTCCGTTGTATTCGGCGGATCAATATATTTTACTTTGATATCCCTGGCACAGTCCTTAATTCTCTTTACTAAACATTTTTTTGATTCCAGGATTGCGTTTGCATTCCCCTGTTCATAAGCATCAAGTAACATCTGGTAATCTTCCGTGGGGAATTTTGAATCCACTGGCAGCCATAATGTCTTAAAATTATCATCTCTTCCGGGGAGTTTTACAGCAAATTCAACAGTTGCATTGCTGCCTGCTTTGGTTTTTACATTTTTTGAATACTGTTCACGCGTAAGAAGCTGATCTAATATATTTTCAAGTTGATATTCTCCCAGAACTCCCTTTGTTTTAATATTTGATAATACTTTTTTTATATCTCCTACTCCAATGGCAAGGGTCTGCATTTCACCCAGTCCTTTATGCACCTGCTCAAGACGATCGCTCACAAGTTTAAACGATTCACCCAAACGCTTCTCTAAAGTGGTCTGTAATTTTTCATCTACCGTCTCGCGCATCTTTTCTAATTTTATATTATTATCCTCCTGCAAAGCTTTTAGCCTGCTTTCAAGCGTGATGGATATTTTCTCCAGTTTATCCTCATTTGTTTTAGTCAGATTGATCAGCTGGTTTGAAAATGTGTCAAGCTGGTTTTTTTGAAGTGTTGCAATATCGATAATTCTCTTATTAAGTGACTCTCCGAAATTTGTTAAGCTTTGATTTATTTCTATTCTTGAATCTTTAAAGTTATTATTAAGTTCGTTCCGGCTCTGGCTAAACTCATTTCTGACCCCGGTTTCCAAAGTATTTATTTTTGTTTCAAATTCATTTAATTGTTTTTCTCCGCTGCTGCTTCCTGATTTCATGATCAAAATTATAATCAGGATAATAATAATACCAAGCAAAGAAATGACAAGTATTTCCATTAATGTTAAGTTGCAATTAATTAAAAACAGTGTATAATATATTAATAATTATACCTATGAACAATATTAATTTAGCATCAAGTAGCTTAGTCCGTTTTTAACTTTAATTTGGAGTAGTCTTTTTTAAGAGAAGCAGAGAAGGAATCAATGGGGATTCGCATCAATATGTCTTATCAGGTTTTTCTTTTGTAAGAATCATTATTTTCATTAGTTGATAGAGAAAAAACTGCAATTATAAGCGAAACAAATGTTAGAATTAATCCGGCTACTTCCGCAATATACCACTGCTGCCAAAATGAAATGCTGAACGTAAGAAGGCTTAACAGACTTATCAATAAGAATAAGATGGGTCTCATATTATTTGGTTTGGATTCTTTGGACTTGAGTATCATCAACAATTGTGGTTTAATTAAATATTCTCTAAAGTGATGGAAAACTAATGAGTCGTTAAATGGGCTACGTTCTTTAAAAGTATAAATCGATATATCTAATTATAAGAGTATTTTTTATGAACATATTGAACATATATAAATAGACAAAAGGAAGACTATAAAAATATTCTCAATCTTAATTTAATACTGAACGTATCTTACAAACTGGCAAGGCCGGCGAAGTAGAGTGATGTTAAGCATTTAATGAACAAAATGTTAAATTAGTAAACTCAATTTGCCAACAAAGACCTGCGACCGGAGAATTAAGATAAAAAATTGCTAAACAATAAAAACAGATCATGAATTTACGAGTACAAATTACAGAGTTAAGAAACGGAACTTCAGAATTAAGAAGAAAAATTATGGAATAATGACACGAAACTTCAGAACAAAGAAACGAAATCATATAATTAAGAGATGAAACCGGAGAATAATGACTTCAAACTACGAAACTAAGAATTGAAAAACCTCAATCTAAGTAAGCGGAACGGAGAATTAAGTCGGCGGAAACATGTGCGGAGAAGTGGTTACTGAAAATTATGTCACAAAAGGGGATGGAAAAATACCCAAATCGTTGTGCGAAGAACCGGGACAGCAGAATTATGGAGTGTGATTGACGAATTATGGACACGTATCATTGAGGAAAATTGTCAAAACTTTTTGCGAAGAAGCTGGCACTGGAAGAAAAATCATCGGATCTCTCAGAAAAACTCCAGGAACGCACTGCGAAGAACTGAATTGATTCTGAAAAATAGTCAACCAGAAAAGTTATGAACACAATTGGAAAAGAAATGTACTGCGCACTTCAGAAATAACATCAGTTTACCAAAAATGTCACAAAAAAAGTGACATATAGTTCAATTTTACTGACATATATTTCAAAAAATCAGAACCCGAAAAAGTCTTCCTTATAATAGCATAAAAAACTGTCTTTGTAGAGGTTCAGTGCTCTTCTGAAGGACGAAGGAGATTGATGTAATGAATAAGCGGTGACTTTTGGAAAAAGCTGAAGAATTAATTTGATTGCTTCCACCAAATGTTTTTAAATTTATCTCTTTATTTTAGTTTATTGAAACTGTTTTTTGGAGAACATTTTTTTGAACTATGAATTAACTCCCCGCCAAAAAAAACCCTCCCGGTTGAAGGAGAGGGTTTTTAGGGGATAATTAAAACAAAATAGGGTGTTATTTTACTTAGAGATATATTTTTGAATCTCGCTTTGAAGCGCTTTTGTAAATTGCTCTTTATTTGTTCCGGTCTTTGAAATAGCTTCCGGTCCGGGTTCGGGTCCCGGTGTTATCTTTGATACAAAATTACTGGAATTATTATAAGCTATTAAAACGTCCGACAAATCTACAAAGCTGTCTCCGTTTACATCTGTTTTTATATATCCTGATAAAAAATTTTGTGCATCATTGTAAATTAAAATTAAATCTGACAAATCTACAGTGCCATACTGGTTCGGATCGCCTTCAAATACTTCCCACTTGTTACCTGTCGTCTTTTTCATATTGTTTCCATAAGCCTTTGCTGAGTCAGTTGTAAAATCATAACTGAAAGCACCTCCAAGCGTGTAAACTTCTCCTCCTGTCTTGCTCCATGTCTCAAGAAAGCTTCTGTGCTTTAGCTGTATGTAGTATGTTCCTGATGGTGCATTCGTGAAAAGGAAACTTCCGGTAAATGTTACTGAATCGATCACCGATTTTGCTGAATCAACTATCGCAAACGGAGTCGAAATGTTTCTCAGATAGGCTCTGACAGTATCACGCATATTCAATCTTGAAGTTCCGGTATTGTAAAATCCTTCTATTAATAACTTTATTTGTGCTGCTACTGCCGATGGCGCTCCTGCTGACCATCTTGAAAATGCAGCTATGCCTGTTAGTGTAATGTCATTAGTGGAAGTATTTACTGTACCTCCCCTGGCTGTCCATGTCGCTCCTGCATCAGTAGAACGGAATAACATTAAAGCTGCTTCCGGTTTTCCATTCAATTCCGAATCGTCGTATTTAAAATCAAGTGTTGCATTAAGACCCGTATTTGTTGTCGGAAGAATATCAAAGTATCGAAGTATGCTTGTGTTTCCCATCAAACCGTTTTGTACTGCATGTCCTCTTCTAATTTCTGTACTGCCAAGATTGGCTGTCGTTGTCAGAACTGCTCCGAGTCCGCCCACATTCAATGATGATGGCGCATTTAAGTTTCTGGTTGTTGTTATATAACCTGAAGTTCCGTTTACTGTATTTCCCGGAGTTTCAGTCAAGTAACCTGTTGGAGAAATTGTAAGTATGAATCCGTTCAGGTTTAAATGTCCGAGTACATCAGACAAAGTATCATTAACAGTAACTGCTCCTGATAAAGATGTTCCGGCAGCGTTATTTATTCTAAGGCGATTATAGGTAATTCCCGCAGTTGATATGACTTGTGCCGATGTACCATCATATTCAACAGTGCTGCTGGTAGTCGTAAATGTACCACTGTTAGCGATCGGATTGGAAGCAGTCAGCAGTAATTTAAAAGTTGAAAGATTAAATGTTCCGCCTGCGTTAATCACTACACTTTGCATCTGATGATTGCTTGCAAGTGTTACAGTTGAGCCGCTGAGAATGTTTGCGTTTGTTCCCCACGAGCCTGTTCCCTGCAAGGTATGAGTTCCTGTTTCGAAATTGAATGTTACAACGGTAATGTTTCCGTTATTGGTAAAGTTGGCTCCAAAAAATCTAAAAGCATTTCCTGATATTGTCGCGTTATTTGTAACGTTATTGTTTGCACGTATAGTATATCCACCCCCCGGCGTGTTAAAAAGTGTTCCCGGATCAACAGTGATAGTTCCATTAAAAATTGCTGTAAAAGGGCCACCGTCATCAAACGCCGTTGCGGAGCCGGTATTAACTTTCAAAGGAGCATTAAAACTTGAGCCGTTTCTTATAATTAGTGACACAGCGTTCTGTGTCCGGAAAGTTCCTGAATTAACAACTGTCCCGCCGTTATTAACTGCAAATGCACCGGAATTGAATGTAAGAATATGAGTATTCGGATTTAATATTCCTCCTGAAGTAACAGTGAACGAAGAAATTGGCGAGAAGGACAAATCATTTGCCAGAGATACATTTCCGGAAGATCCTACTGTTATTACACTGCCGTTATAAGTACCTGTGCCGGAAACAGAGGTTGTAGAATCAAAGCTAAAGGAATTTGGATTTATTAAATTATTATTCGTTAGAGTTGCACCCCTCATTCTGAAAAGATTACCTGAAATTGTTCCGTTATTTGTTAATATATTATTTGATTGAATAGTATAGCCGCCGGCTGGTGTAGTAAATACTGCACCGGCATCAATCGTTATTGTTCCTTTATAAGTTGCAGTGAAAGGACTTCCGTCATCATAGCTAGTTGTTGTTCCTGTGTTGACTTCCAAGGGACCATTAAAGTTTGACCCGCTTCTTATTACCAGGCTTACCGATCCTTGCGTCTGAAATATTCCGGAATTTGAAACGATTCCCCCGCTGTTAATATAGAAGGTTCCGTTGTTATATGTGAAAGTTTTTGTATTGGGATTTAATATTCCGCCGCTGTTTACAACAAAAGATGTCGCCGGGGAGAAAGTCAAATTGTTTGACAAAGAAACATTTCCGAGAGCTCCAATAGAAATGTCGTTGCCGGTGTAGGTGCCTGAACCGCTAAGGGCAGTTGTGGAGTCAAAAGAAAAATTATTTATCGTTATCGAACCGTTATTCGCCAGGCTGGGTCCTTTCATTCTGAAAGTAGATCCGCCGGTGCCGGTGATTGTTCCATTATTCGTCACCGAATTGTTTGCCACTGTCGAATATCCACCTGTCTGACCTGTCAATGTTGCACCTGCATCTACTATAATTGTTCCGCTGAAAGTTGCCACATACGGATATGAAGAATTATATGCAAGCAGTATCCCGGTATTTACTCTTAACGAGCTGTTGAAAGTCGAACCCGCCCGGAAATCAAAATTCACATTACCCTGGGTCTGCAGAGTACCTGCCTGTGCACCAAAGCCTGTAACTGTTGCTCCTGCCGTCAAAATAAAAGTTCCGGAAGTAAATGTAAAAACACTAAAATTCGGATTCAATCTACCGCCGCTATTGATTGTAAAAGTATTTCCCGGTGAAAAAGTCACATTATTACCAAGTGACACATTTCCGGATGCATTTATTGTTATGAGGGGACTGGTGTAAGTGCCTGCGTCGGTTAATAACGTGGTTGAATCAAAATTTAAATTTGCTGCAGAAATAGAACCCGAGTTTGATAGTGCCGCACCTCTCATTGTGAAAGTCGAACCGCTTCCCGTGATAGAGCCGTTGTTTGTGACCGTGTTGTTTGCCTGGATCGTATAACCGCCGGTCTTAACAGCAAATATCGCTCCCGCATCTATTGTAATAGTACCTTTGTAAATTGCCGTATAGGGATATCCATCATCATAAGCAAATGAAATGCCGCTATTGACTTTTAACGGACCGTTGAAGTTTGATCCGCTTTTTACATTTAAATCTATTGATCCCCTGGTCTGGAAGGTTCCTGAATTTGATACTGTCCCGCCACTGAATAGTGTAAATCCTCCTGAATTTAAAGTGAAAGTATTTGTATTTGGATTCAGAACTCCCCCATTATTAATGTAGAAAGAACTTGAAGAAAATGTTACGTTATTTGCTAATGAAACGTTTCCTGAACCTGCTATAAATATTGTAGCTCCGGTATATGCACCTGTTCCGGCCAAAGAAGTTGTAGAATCAAATTCAAGAGATGAACTTCTCACTGTATCGTTATTTGTAAATGTGGCACCTCTCATTTTAAAAGTTGAACCGCCGCCTCCTGTTAGTATGCCGTTATTTGTAACATTACCATTTGAATGAATATAGTAACCACCTGCAGGAGACGTCAGGGATGCACCTGCATCTATAGTTATGCTTCCCTGAAAGGATGCAGTATAGGGATAATTATTATCATAGGCACTTGTTGTTCCTGTATTAATTTTCAATGCCGCGCTGAATATTGAGCCGTTATTGATATTAAGTACAACTCCTGCTCCTTGTGTTTGAACTGTCCCCCCACCGGAAATTGTTCCACCTGAATTTAACGTAAGGTCCTCGCCGGCTCCGTCGAGAATAGTTAGAATTATTGCACTATTGATGGAAATTGTGCCGCCGCTGTTTACCACAAGCTGGTCAGCGTTTACACTGGCTGTGACAGTAACTGTATTCGGGTTGCGGATTGTGATTGCTCCGCTGGTGCTTGTGGGTGTGCTTGTCGCAGCAAACCATGTCGATCCGTCTGTTGACATTTCCCACGTGCTGTTTGCATTCCAGTTTCCTGAAGCGACACTTCTGAAAAATTCATTCGCGGAATATGCCAGTCCGCTGAACATTGTAGTCAATAAAAACAGTAAAGCAACACATTGTATTAACTTTTTCATTGTTTTCTCCTTATGTTTGATATGATTATTTAAAAATTATATATAATAAAACCTCCCACATACTACTTGGAGGCAATAACTTAATCTTTTACCAGTTAAGTTCGTATGGCGTCACGATGTTTGATAATAGATGTGTATGTGGAAGGTATAATATAGTAAAAAATCTTTAACATCGTTTCGCCAATTGTATTCAAATTAGAACAATTGCTTATGAATGTCAAAGAAAGTTTTTTGGGGTTTTAGAAATTACATGTAACATTTATTGCAAATATTTGGGGATAATGTTATTTTTTAAGTGGTTTTGGAATTTTATGCACAAAATATTTAGAAAATAAATAAGTTTTATTGCTTCTGTTGAAAGTAAAAACGTCCGGATTTTGTAAATCCGGTTCTGAATTGCATAAAACCCAGTCAATTGTTTCACTTGTCTTTTTTTTTACGAAAGTTGAGCCTAATTAATTTAATAATAAGAAAGGACTGAATTTAAAATTCAGTCCCTGCTTAATGAAAGATATATTATGTTTTTACTTTCTTTTGCTAATCAGACTGTTTCTTTTTAGCATCTTGTAGCCCGTCTTTTTTACCATAATCATATGGTCAGGAACTGTTTGCTGTTTGGGCTTCTCATTCTTGAACATATCATAAACCTCATTGTCAATTTTAGTTTCTGCAGCGATTTCAACCGGCAAACGTGATACTTCCTGGATTTGTGATAAACTTATTCCTTTTTTCGAAAGTAACTCAGGTGAAGAATTAGGAGTAATCTTACCTACAAACTGGCTGGAATTATTATATGCTATCAAAATATCTGATAAGTCTACAAAGTTATCACCATTCACATCAGTTTTTACATAACCTGAAACAAAGTTTGTGGCATCATTATACGTAAGTATTATGTCAGTTAAATCTACCGTTCCATCCTGGTTCGGATCGCCTCCAAAAATTACCCACCTTGATCCGGAAAGTTTTAAATTATCTCCGAAGGATTTATTTGCTGCGGTTGTGAAGTCATAAGCCATATGATTCGAAGTAAAGTTGTGACCGGTTTTACTCCAGGTTTCAATTCCGTTTCTGTGCTTAATTTCTATGTAATAATTCACTCCGTTTAAAGCATTATTAAACAGGAATGACGCTTGACCTGCAGGACTCAAATATCCTTTTGCCGAATCAACGATTGCAAATGGTGATGAAGTATTTCGAAGATATACCCTTACAGTGTCTCTGACCATTGAATTCGGACCTGGCTTGTAAAAGCCTTCTATTAAGACTGTCAAATCCAAAACTTTGACACCGGTATTTATACTTTGAATCCAGTCTATGATCTTTGTATAAACTGTTATTGGACCATCCAGAGGTGAACTATTATTTGCACGCAGATCGGAGAATCGATTGGTCATATAAAATGTATTATAATTAGCTCCTGCAAAGCTTACTGCAATGGCCGAATCAACACCTGATCCAGTAACAGATTTAGGGATAAAAGCTGCAGAACTTCCGTTAGTTGGCTTTATCAAGCTAAGCGTGCTGAACATTGGATCACCCACTGAATCCTGGGTTATCCCGTCAAAAAATCCAGCGCCTTTAAATTTTCTGCTGCTTGCCGGAATATTTGTAACCCAATTGTCATTTACATACTTTGCCTTCAGGTATTGCCTGAAGAAGATTGTATCAGCAGGATTTGAAAATGCATTTTGTATCGGGTCATATCCATCTGTCCTGTCACCGAAAACCACAAGCGTTTTTTTATTCAATGAGGTAGAATTATCAATAAATGCTTTTAAAGAATCTCTGACTCTGGGTAACACAAGCCTGAATGATTTTGTCAATTCGAAAAAAACTTTCCAGGGTCTTAATGAACCGGTATAATTTATATTGATTGAATCAAAATTATTTGCATATCTGCCGTCTGCTAATATGGCTCTGAGAAGACTGTCCCGGTCTTCACTTTTCTGGTACATAAATACCAAATCTTTTGCAATACGTGGTGTATATGTTCCTGTCATTACATTATTAACTGGATTCACATCGCCGGCAAATACTATTGAATCTTTAACCGTATAGGCAGTCCCGGATACAAAGGTAAAGTTTGTGAATGTTACATTTGCAGAGCTATTTGCCAGGATGGAAACACTTACTGAACTTGAATATGAACCCGGAGTAATCTTTCTGATTACAGTTGTATTTGCTGTACCGGACAATGCATTGTTAAATACTCTGCCGGTTTGCGGTACGGTTGTGGTGTTATAGTACTGGTCAAATAAATTTCCCTGGCTCGCTATTCCCACATCTGTAGAAGGCATTGTAATAATTTGTGCTTCTATACCATACTTTCCCCCAAATTCGAAAGGAAAAACATTTGAACCTATCGGTGTAATTCCATTGGCTCCAAGAAAAAATCCACCTGGTCTGGGAGGATCTTCATCCTGATTTTCAAGGTCTCCGAAAGATTCCTCATCACCTACCGGCTCTGAAAATTCTCCACCTACATAAAAATAAGAATTATTGGTCAGTGGATAATAAGGAACAGGATCAGTTATTTTCAACGAAACAAAATTGCCGAGATCGGAAGCCTTTATTTTATAAGGTTCCGATTTTGCCATCATCACTCCGGAGCCATCAAGAATAACTCCCTTTATTATTTGACCAACAGAAGCCGGAGAACCGTTTACCATTTTCAATTTCACTTCCGTTATACGGGAGTTTGCATTTGTAACTCTGAATTTTTGCAATAGATATATAGCATCAAAAAATCCAATTGATCCAATATAATTGTTTGTTGTATCTGTGTAAGCAAAATAACTTGGATTCACATTGGTGTTATAAAGAGCGGAGTCATTGTCAGGATTTTCGTCTCCATGCTTTATATTAACTTTAACTACACTGTTTCCATTTATAATGGGAGTGAAAGGTCTGAATTTTACAATCTGATCAGTTCCCGGCAGCAGAGAAGTAATTATAATAGAATCTTTTAATGTATTTGCACCCGTTATG
>JBBSDT010000002.1:0-28457 GCA_038240405.1 Ignavibacteria bacterium | reverse complement strand
GCAGGGGCTTGGGAATAAGAAGTAATAAAGAAACTGATTATGGATCTGAATACTATCTGGTTTATTTTAATAGTTGCAATACTTTCCGGCTATACCATACTCGACGGATTTGACTTCGGAGTGGGGATACTCCACTTATTAAATAAGGGGGATGATAACAGAAGATTATCAATTAACAGCATTGGACCTCTCTGGGATGGAAATGAAGTCTGGCTTGTAGTCGGAGGAGGAGCATTGTTTGCTGCATTTCCGGAAGTGTATGCAACTGTATTTTCAGGGTTCTATAATGCATTCATACTTTTGCTGGTGATGCTGATTTTTCGTGGTGTTGCGATTGAATTCCGGAGCAAGCGTGATAATCCGAATTGGAGAAAAGGATGGGATATTTGTTTTTTTGCAGGAAGCCTTGGCTCCGCCCTGCTTCTGGGAGTTGCATTCGGAAATTTGGCCCGGGGAATACCGCTTGACGGCAACAAAAATGTTATAGGCGGTTTCCTGGACATGCTCAATCCTTACTCTATTCTTGTAGGTCTGACTGCTGTCTCGCTGTTAACACTTCATGGCGCCATATACATGATTATGAAAACCGAAGGAGAAATGAGAAATAATATCAATAAATATTTAAAAACTTTAATTTTTATTTTTATAACTTTTTATTCGGTGACTACTATTTCAACTTTTATTTATCAGCCCCATCTCCTGAAAGTTTTCGAACAAAATATCTGGCTTGGTATAATTCCTGTCGCAACATTATTGCTGGTACTCAATATCCCGCGTGAAATACATCTCGGAAGGGAGTTTAAAGCATTTCTTTCTTCTTCCGGAACTATTGCCTTACTGATAACTTTGGTTGCCATCGGAATTTTTCCCAATCTGGTTTATTCAGACCCAAACCCTCAAAACTCTCTAAACATTTATAACTCGGCATCGACAAAAACCACTCTTACTGTAATGTTAATTATGGCTTGTATCGGAGCTCCTCTTGTATTAAGCTATACCGTTGTTATTTACTGGATATTTCGAGGGAAAGTGAAGCTGGACAAACACAGTTATTGATTCATTTATCAATTATAAATGTTTAATTCATTATTGAATTTCTATTACTCCAGATGAATATTAATTGTAAATATTCGTAAATAAATTTATTTTGGTATAAATTAAAGAGTTGAAAATTTATTTCGATAGTTGTTGCTTTAACCGACCTTTTGACGACCAAAAGCAGGTAAAAATCAGAATAGAAACTGAAGCAATTTTATCAATACAGGAGAAAATTGTAAATAAAAAGTACGAATTAACGTGGTCATATATATTAGATTACGAAAACAGCTTTAACCCATTTTCTGAAAGGAAGACAGCTATTAAAAATTGGAAAGAATATTCACAAAATAATTATGGAAACAAAAAGAATTATTAAAATTTGCAAAAGAAATATCCCGCTGAACTAATAATTAAGGAGAATTAAAAAATGGCAACTGATTCTGAAATAAAACAAAAAGGTTACAATGTCTTAAAAAAAGAATTGGGTGATTTGGATATGGAAAGATTCATTTCTCTTTTACTAAAAGATCCGTTTGATTATACTATTTGGCAAAGAAATTTACTTATAGAAAAAGATCTAAGTGAATTAAGTAAAGAAGCGATGATGTTTAGGGTAAAAAATAAAGTTTCCAGTTTCAAATAAAATTTTCACTGCCCTTTTCTTTCCCATAGTTCCTAATCTCCCGATTGGGAATATTCATACATTCTAGCTGCTTTACTATTAGGAATTGTAACTTTTCTCCCGAGAACACTTAATTGTTGGAATAGTTGGAGCCTATACATCTTCTTACGATTCATATACCCTGAGCAATCTAAATCATAATAAGAAAAAAGAGCAATAAGTATATTAAATTCAAAATAAAATTAATGGATATACCTTTTTTAATCTTTACAAATCGTTATCTGATTTTTATTTGTAATTAAATTTCACAATGGTTAATTTGAAATTGAGACGTATAATAATGAATGGATACATGGCAGAGATCAGCAGATTTTATGGAATAATAATACAAATGTTTGGCAATGATCATAATCCTCCGCACTTTCATGCTGTTTATAATGAGTATCGTGCAATCATAATATCTTAACCGGAGAATTAATGGAAGGATATTTTCCTTCGAAACAATTAGCATTTATGAAGATCTGGACAGATCTTCATAAAGGAGAGTTAATAGACAATTTCAATAATCTAAGAGCTGAAATTCAGACATTCAAAAAAATTAAACCATTAGAATGAAATTATACTTATGGAATGGATTAAAGAAATAATCACTGTAGAGCCTTATATTGTTACATGTTTATGGAATAATAATGAAATAAGGGAAATTAATTTAAGAGAATTCATATTCAGTAAATCAAAAAATGATTCATACCATCAGTTGATTGATGAAGCCAGATTTTTGCAGGTTAAATGTGATGGAACTACTTTATTTTGGGAAAACGGGATCACGATTAAAGAAATTGACGGAACTGAAAAAGGCGGCCCTCTGGATATAGACCCGGATTATTTATACGATTTGAGTCAAAAAAAATCAATCCTTTCTCATTAACATGGATATCGATGTATCTGTGTACAACAGGCTGTTCACCATTTAATAATCAATAATTATCTATCTGTGCTCTTTGCAGCTTTCCTGAATAATCAATATAAACAGCTTTCCATTCAGTATAAAAATCATAAACCGTCCATCCACCTTCCCTGTGTCCGTTGCCTGTTTGCTTTACACCGCCGAAAGGCATATGAGCTTCAGCTCCGATGGTCGCACCATTCACATATGTTATTCCTGCTTTAATGTCTCTTATCGCCGTAAAGGCATCGTTTACATTTTTTGTAAATATGCTTGAGGATAAGCCATACTTTGTGTCATTTAAAATTCCGATTGCATCCTGAAGATCTTTGCACTTTATTACTGAAAGGACCGGTCCGAATATTTCTTCCTGTTCAATCCTCATTCCAGGTTTTACGTCAGCGAAAATTGTTGGTTGATAAAACCAGCCCTTTGAAAGCTCACCTTCCTTTGCATAATCTCCCCCCGTAACAAGCCTGGCTTTATCTTCTTCTTTACCGATCTTCACATAAGAGTTAACTGTCTCCCTCTGAGCTTCGCTTATGCAAGGTCCCACATCAATATCTTTATCATTACCGTAACCCAGCGTTAGTTTTTTAACCCTGCTAACAAGCTTATCAATAAATTCATCATATATATCTTTATGAAGTATTAACCTGGAAGTCGCCGTGCATCTTTGTCCTGTCGTTCCGAATGCCCCCCATAAAACCGCATCCAAAGCCAGTTCCTGATCTGCATCGTTCATTACAATCTGTGCATTTTTTCCACCAAGCTCGAGGGAAACTCTTTTCAGATCGCGCCCTGCCACTTCGTTTATTCTTTTTCCGATCTTTGTGGAACCTGTGAAGGAAATTAAATCTATATCCGGATGAGATATAATTGCCTCACCTACAATACTTCCTTTTCCATGAACTATATTCACCACTCCCGGAATATATTCCTTTCCTAACACTTCTTTTATGGAAGCATCTATTATTTCAATTAAGGTTGCGGCAGTTTTTGGAGTAAGTTCTGCTGGCTTAAAAACACAGGTATTTCCGCAAACAAGCGCAGGGAACATTTTCCAGGTGGGAATAGCCATTGGAAAATTCCATGGAGTGATAAATCCGCCTACTCCAATCGGAACGCGGAAGCTTAAGTTCATCTTATTGGGAAGCTCACTTGGAGCATTATATCCAAAGAGCCGCCTGCCTTCAGAAGCAGCATAATAAGCTGTATCAATCCCCTCCTGGACATCTCCTTTGGTTTCTGCAAACACTTTACCCATCTCCCGCGTCATTTCAAAAGCAATTTCATCCTTTCTTTCAAGCATCTTGTCTCCAACCACTTTTAAAATGTCCCCTCTTTTGGGTGCAGGAATAAGCCGCCATTTTTCAAAAGCCTTTCTGGCGGCCGCTACCGCTTCATCAACGTCTTCTTTTGTAGAAGAGGGAAATACTCCTACAAGATCTTCATTCCATTTAGCCGGATTTCTGTTTTCGAAAGTTTCTCCGCCTGCCGAATCTTTCCATTCACCGTTAATAAGATTTTTAAATTTTACTGAACTCAATGCCTGTCTCCTATGATTTGTTTCAATCAAAATACCGATTTGAGCTCTTTATAAAAATTAAATTAATTATGGATAGAAATTCTCTAGTTTTATTTTTTAGCCGCACGAATAAGCAAGGGTAAGTATTTGGATTTTCTTTTATATAAGAAAAAAATTATTTTATTAAAGGTTTTTATTGTAGTTAATTAACGAGAATAGATATACGACAGGTACATCAGGTTCCTCTATATTTCGAAGTCAAGCCGAAACTAAAATTCGTTCTTTTGTCCGTTGGTTCAAAAAGATACCAGAAAATATTAAATCTGTATATAGATTCTTTAAAAAAATGCAGGCGAAGCAAACCAAAAGTTCCGCCGAAAGACTCAATAAAAATATATTAAGCTGTATTTCTGACCTGTCAAAAGATTTAATTCAAACAATGGTTGGAAGAATTGTTTTTTTCTAATCGGATCGGGAAATTAATATTTAAATTCATTCAGCTCAACACCATATTCCCACACAATTCTTGAAATTTTCGCTAAAGAGACAGCAATTACTAAATAAGGAGTTTTAAAATTTCTTTGTCCCTTCCTAAAAAGGGTATACTTTTAGAACATAAAATATCATTTAAATGGAATCTGATTACGAAAAGAAACTGGGACTTGGATTATCAGGAGGGGGATTCCGGGCTTCCTTATTTCACATAGGGGTTCTTGCATGCCTCGCAGAAAATAATATTCTTAAAGATATTCTCATGTGTTTCAGGCGGTTCAATAATAGGTGCATATTATTATCTTCATCTGAAACGGCTTCTGGAAACAAAAGTTGATGAACAAATTACAAAAGATGATTACATTAATTTAGTGAAAGAGATTGAGGAAGATTTTTTGAAACAGGTGCAAACAAATTTAAGAATTCAGACTTTAAGCAGCCTGAAGAGCAATTTTAAAATGTTAATGCTGGGTGATGAATATTCCCGAAGTGACCGGATGGCAGAATTATATGACAAGTATTTTTACAATAAATTTCTGAGTGATTTTGAAAATAAAAATCTTTCATTGAAAGAATTGCTTATAAATCCTTTAAATGATAAAGTTGAAACAGATATAAGAGAATTTAATAAAAACAGGATCAACAAAGTACCAATGCTGATATTGAATGCAACAACATTAAATACCGGGAAGAATTGGCAATTTACAGCGGTGGATTTGGGAGAAAGAGACCAGTTGGTTAAAAATAAAAATAAGAAAGAGCCGGATCAGAGTATTAAAGATAAGGAAGAACCGGATCTGAATAATAAAAATGACCAATTGAATCAATACAACATAAATTCACTTTTTAGAGCATTCAAATTTAAGGGTAAGGAACTTGAAAAGTTAATTCAAATATTCGACAAAGAGAGTTACGAAAAATACCTGAACTTTCCTTTAAGAGTTGGAGTAGCATCTTCAGCATGCGTTCCGGGTCTATTTGCTCCACTGGCATTGACAAAATTATATGCAGATTGCGTTCCTCAGCTGGTTGACGGAGGAGTATTTGATAATCAGGGCATTAATGCAATTATGTGGGAAGAATGCAGTGAGATAATTATAAGTGATGCCTCAGGTCAAATGGACTTTGTCGAAAATACAAGGAATGATCCAATTGGTGTCACCAAAAGATCAAACAGCATAATGATGAATAGGATAAGAAATCTTGAATTCGAATACCTGGATTCTGAATCTAAGAAAGAGTTTGTTAAAAAGGAAATGTTTTTACATTTAAGAGAAGGGCTTACCCCGACAACAATACTTCCGGGAGAGTCTGTCCCTGTTTCAAAGCCGGATGAGAATACTTACTATGGAATTAATAAAGAAATCCAGTTCTTACTATCAAAAATGAGGACTGATCTTGATTCGTTTACGGATGTTGAAGCATATTCGCTTATGTACAGCGGTTATACTATGACAAAAGCCAAACTGCAGGATCAAAAATTCGTAAATCTTCCTGCAGAAAGTTCGGAGCTATGGAGTTTTCTGAAAATAAAAGAGTATTGCGAAGGTAAAAAAAGTGATAATTACCTTAAACTATTAAAAACAGGATGTGCATTGTTGTTTAAGTCCGCGAAGTTATCTTTTTTCCTGATGTTACTTGAATATTTTATTTTATTATTTTCAGGATTCGTAGCTTTTGTACCAATTATTGCGGTATATCTTTTTGCGAAAGGTACGATGATATTTTCTATTGTATTATATATGTATGGAATTGCATTAGGAACTTTCCTGCTTTCATTCATAATAAGATTTTTCAAATCCACAAAGAAAAATATTATTTTTAGAATTTCAACAATTGTAATAACTTTTTTTGTGGGTATTTCCGGATGGGTATTGGCACAACTCTACCTGGCAGCTATAAATAAAAGATTTAACAAACTGGGAACGATAGATGCTTTGGAAAAATAAACCCGTTACCTTCTTTGAACATGATGTGGTCGGGGCTTCACTGTCAAAAAATCCGATAGAGATAGATTTTTGCATATTTTTTTTTATTAGAAGTAAGAACATACAAACTCTCGTCCATGAGTTTCCACCATTTGTTGTTCTTATTACTACAGAGTTTCCGCTTTCAATTCGAAAGACATAATACCCTCCTTTTAAAGTAGGTTTTCAAATATGTTTTCGTGGGCTGGAGTTTAAATTTATTGATTTTAATTATTTAATTTTACTTCAACAATATCATTCTCTTTGTCTGTATAAATTTCCCCACTTCGCCAGGCGAGACAGTTTCTAAACTGTAAAAATAAACACCGCTTGAATACTGCGATGCGTCCCAGTTCACGCTGTAACTTCCGGCATTCAATCTTTGATCTAAAAGAGTTGTTACAAGTTTGCCGAGTATATCAAATACTTTTATTTTTACAAAAGAATTTTCAGGTAAATCGAATTTGATATTTGTTTCAGGATTGAAGGGATTGGGATAGTTCTGTAAAAGTAAGAATTGCATTGGAATTTTGATGAAATAAGTTGAATACCAGTTATCACACCCCCGTTTGTTGTTTTGAGGATTGTGCCGCCGTCTCCCACTGTCCAGCCTGTATTGTTATCTATGAATTGAACTGACTGTAAGGTTGCCACTTGTTCCGCTTACTTGACTTGTCCAGTTGGTTCCCCCGTTTGTGGTGTTAAGGATTGTGCCAACATCTCCAACTACCCAGCCGGTATTATTATCTATGAAATGAACTGAATTTAAGTCATTCCCTATTCCGCTCGTTTGACTTGTCCAGTTGGTTCCTCCATTTGTTGTTTTGAGGATTATTGTGCCAGCATATCCTCCCACCGTCCAGCCAGTATTGTTATTTATGAATTGAACCGAAGTTAAGTAAATACTTGTTCCGCTTGTTTGAAAGAACCAGCCTGATTGAGCAAAAACAATATTGAAAGTAAATGTTAAAACTAAAATAGTAAATAGTTTTGTTTTCATTTTTTCTCCTTATAATTTTAAAGTTATAAAAAATTACTTTGGTAAGCTATTTTATTTGTCTAACACATTGCAAATTATTTTCAGAATTTATTTTTTAAAGATTTAGTTAAATCTTGTTTTGAATTTGCCATTAGCTCTACATGTTTCCTTTGCTTTCCATATAATATTCAAGAACTTACTGTATTATACTCACTTCAGCAATATCATTCTTTATTGTCTTCATAAATTTACCCGCTTCGCGAGGAGAGTCAGTTTCTAAACTGTTAAAATAAATCCCACTCAAAAATTATCTTCCGTCAAATTTCACCATCACAGGTGAAAAAAAAAAGGATTAAAAAATACGAAGAGGTTCTTGCATATAAATTCTTAAGGCTATATGGTGAGAAATAACACTCTTCACATAGCCAGGGGATGATTTTTTTAATTAGTCCTACTTAGATGTAACTCAGACGCTATCCAAAATATTTCAAAGCGATTTGAGGTATTCAACTAAATTCTTTTTCTCATCTTCTGTCAATTGCAAGTTCATAAAGTCATTGTAATGATTCACAACATCCATTAGATCGCTAAAACGCCCGTCATGATAAAAGCCTCCTTTTTGTCTCGCCCACAATCCCATTAAAGGTGTAGTCCTGTACCTTCCGTCAGGGGAACGGCTGGACTGAAAATCATCAATGCCGATTTCTTCCGGCTTATGCATATTCCAGCCCGGTTCTGTAAATAACGGGGGAATATGACAAGTGATACATTTAGCTTTACTATTAAATAACGATTCACCCTGTGCAGCAAGGATTTTATTAAAACTTCCTTCAGGCGGCTTTGGCGCCGGAATTGAGAGCTGGTAAAAATGCAGAGGCGCTAATTTTGATGAGATTAAATCAACGGGAGATCTTTTATCGAATAAACCCATTTTAACAGCTATCGGAAATTTCACCGCATCATTAAGACGGGAATCAATGTATGTTCCCTGACCCTGCATTTCGAGATTTGATACAAAAGCATTCCAATTCGTAACCTGTCCCCATCCTGTATATGTATGCAGATTAACACCAGCAAGTCCAAATGCGGCTGGCATCAAAGTAGCAGCAGATTTTCCATCGGGACGGAAGCCTTTTCCATCAAGCATCAATTCGGCATCAAATTTACCCGGACCCCAGCTTAGAAGAACTTTTTTTGTTGTCTCTAAATCAACTCCAAGTATGTCAGCAATAACTTTAACATCAGGAGCTGAACTTATAATTTTACCAACATCAATATCCCTGTTTGGATACCCATCCAATCTATGACCTATCCCCGGAGAAAACGCATCATCAACGGTGGAGTGACAAAATGCACACATAATCCCAACTGATTCCATTTTGCCTCCTTTATTGAAAATACCTTTGATGCCAATAACAGCATCAGCCTTAAGGAGTGCTATTGTGGAAGCGGGATCATCGAGATTCACAGTTCCATCCTTAATTCCTGCAACAACTGCATCAGGCAATTTATCCATATCTACTTTTAATCCTAAACTTAATGCGGCTTTAGGACTTATCCCGTCACCGACTCCGCCTTGCTTAGAGCCAAGTATAGCTAAATGAAGATTAAGTTTGCCGCCCCAAAAATCCTCTGACCCAAACGTATCGTATCTAAAAATCTGTCTTCCCTCTCTCATCATGTCATCTGCGTTCTGCTTTATGATATCATCAAAGTTTTTAGATGATTGGGTATTTTCAATACTCTTTTTATTTATGGATTTTTGCAGGTTTAATGTTAAAGCTAAAACAAAAACTACAGCAGTTGAATAAAAAAACAGAATTTTAAATTTGGATTTCATTTGGAACCTCCCGGTTTAATATTGATAAAGTTGCCAAATATAAATATCGGATTTCTAAAGTGCATTGACCAATGTCAAGAAATCGAAACCTGTTTTTTGACACGGCTCAAAGTTTCAGGAGAAATTCCCAGATAGGATGCAACCATTTTATTTGGAATTCTTTCAATGATTACCGGATTGTGTTGTTTTAATGCAGTATAGCGTTCCTTTGCATTTTTTCCCAAAAAGCTTTCTATCCTTTGTGTATTATTTTCCTGTGAGGATTCTAAAATACGACGGTAGACTTTTTCGAATAAAGGAATGGTTTCTAATATTTGATAAAAATCGTTTCGTAAGATTGAAAGGACTTCAGATTTTTCAACAGCCTGAATGTATTCGAGTGAAGGTTTCTGTGTTATAAAGCTTGCAAGCGCAGTTCCAAAATTTTTTTCGAAGGCAAAATATCTTGTAATTTCCGTTCCATCCGGGTGAACATAATACATCCGGATACACCCTTTATTTACAAAATAAAAGTATTTACAAACCTGACCCTCACTAAGAAGAATTTCGTTCCGTTCAGCATTTCTTAATTTAAAAAGAGAAAAGATTAATTCAAATTGCGCTTCAGATAAGCTTATTCTTTCCCGGAAATATTTTGCCATGACTTGATACACTATTGATCCTTCTGTCTATTTATTTTAATAATAAAAATAATTTCTCTGTAGCTCTCATTTCTGTATAATATTACATCAAAAAATTTTATAGTCTATGAAAATTTTTTTCTGAAAAATGTATGTGTCAAATCATATCAGATGTATACAAAGGTATAATATTCAATAAGGCTTCTTATCTTCAACCTTCCTATATTTTTTTCAATGAACAAGGTTAGCAATTAGCCCGGCATTTTAATACCCATTGTATACCCTAAATTGAACAACATATAATTTTAATCAAGAGGGTCATATCTTTTAAAATTTCGTCCATTAATTCCGACCTTTAATACTTTTAGATATGCCAGCAATTACTTCAATTTCATCCCGTTGCATATTCCTTTCTTAGACTATGGAAATTTATATTTGAGTTTCATATCTTATATTAGCAAATCATACGACCCTCGGTTAGTTTCTTTCTTATTGTAATTTATATTCATTTCAAAATGTTAACTAACTACCTGGAACTATAGTAAATCAATTATAACTTTACCGAAATTTTGTTATATGGACAGTAAAATAAAACTTTTATTCGCTTTTTTGGTCTTCTTCTGTTTCAACTCTCTTTCAAATGCGCAATTTGTTGACTTCGGCAGAAATAAAGTACAATATTCAGACTTTGACTGGGAAATACTGCAAACAGAACATTTTCAGATTTATTACTACAAGCAAGCACGTGAATTAGCTGAGATTGGAGCCTTCTATGCAGAAGAAAGCTACAAACAGCATGAGCAGGATTTTGACCATTCCCTGATCGATACTGTACCGATAATTTTTTATTCCTCCCCTTTACATTTTAAAGAAACAAATACGACTCCTGGATTTATTCCCGACGGTGTGGGTGGTTTTTTTGAATTTGTAAAAGGAAGAGTGGTAATTCCTTTTGAAGGTTCATTATCGCAATTCAAACATGTCATTCGTCACGAGCTTACACACGTGTTCATGACAAGCAAACTAAATAACGTTCTGAGTAATCACAGGAAGTCTTTGGGGCTGTCTCCTCCCCTATGGTTTACTGAGGGGCTTGCCGAATACTGGTCATCAGAGTGGGATACACAGGCTGACATGGTTCTAAAAGATGCCATGCTCACGGGATATCTTCCGGGACTGGATAACTGGGAGAGAGTTTACGGATCATATTTGATGTATAAATTAGGACAAAAAGCAATTGAGTATATTGCCGATAATTACGGGAAAGATAAAGTGCTTCAGCTGATGGAAAATTTTTGGATGGATGAAAATTTTTCAAATGTTATGAAAATTACCATAGGAAAAGATTATGCCTCATTTGATAAAGAGTTTTTATATTACCTCGAAAAAAAATATTTCCCTGAATTAAAGGATTTTGATAATCCATCTCAGGTGTCTGAAAATATCCATACGGAATCATTTGCTCATAAGCCAACCTTTTCAAATTCAGACGGCAAGAAAGAAATTTATTACATTGGAAACAAAACGGGTTTTACAAGCATCTATAAAATACCATTAAATTCCCATTCGGGACCGGAGCTTGTCGTTGAAGGTGAGACAAGCGATGAATTTGAAGAATTTCACTTTTTCAGGACAGGAATGGATATTTCACGGACAGGAATGCTTGCATTTATTACCCAGCAGGGAAACGAGGACGCCCTGCATATTCTGGACACTAAAACTAATAAAATCATTACTGACTATTCTTTCAAGGATATAGTCAGTATAGGTTCACCTTCATGGAGTTATGATAATAAAAGAATAGTTTTTCCTGCATCGGATTTCGGAGGAAGAACTGATTTATATATTCTTGATATTCAATCAAATGAGTTGAAAAGATTGACAAATGATTATTACGATGACAGGGATCCGGATTTTTCTCCAGATGGTAATTATATTGTGTTTTCTTCCGATAGAACATCTTTAGGCGCAGGTAACAGCTATAATTTATTCCTGTATAATCTGAATACAGGAAATATAGAATATTTAACATTCGGAAAGCAGGTTGACAATTCTCCACATTTTTCTGAAGATGGCAAAAAAATTGTTTTTACTTCTAATGCCAATGGACCCCAAAATGTCTGGATGCTCGAGCTTGGCACTGCACTTTCGGACGAGAGCTCCAAAACCGGCAGTAATGGGATATCTAACTATGGGAAAATAAATTTTGACAATCTGGAGATGAAGCAGGTTACTAATTTCCTGACTGCTGCTTACGATCCTGCATGGTGCGGAAAAGATCAGATCGTTTTTTCCACATTTGAGAAGGGAGGCATAAACATTAAGCTTTTGAGAAATATACAGGAAAGATTTGACAGCAGCAGGATTTTAAAAAAAATTGATCTGAAAGGAAAAGGAGAAAATTGGACTGCCGGGAAAATAAAAAGCATTCCTAAAAAGAATTCTCTAAATTATGAAAAGAGATTTTCTCTTGATATTGCTACTACCGCTTTGACTGTTGATCCGGTATTTGGAGCTAATACCGGTGGAATAATTTCTTTAAGCGATCTTCTCGGCAATGAAAAGTATTATTTTCTGGTTTTTAACAATTCCAATGGCGATGAGGAATTCTGGAAGAGCTTTAATATTGCCATATCAAAAATATCGAATGAAAAAAGACTGAATTATGCTTACGGTGTTTATCATCTCTCAGGCAGGAGATATGATCTCCGTGATTTTAACACCTCTTTTTATGAAAGAATCTACGGCGGATATCTTAGTTTATCTTATCCCTTATCTTTTTTCAGAAGAATTGAAATGACAGTCGGTCTTGCTCAATCAATCAGAAGTTATGATTTTCTTGACAATACAAGATCGCTTCTGCTTTCAAATTATATCAGCTATGTTAAGGATAATGCTTTATGGGCATGGACAGGCCCTCTGGACGGAGAAAGGCTTAACCTAACTTTAGGATATACAACTGATATCTCAAATTCTAATATAAATTATTATTCTCTATTCTTTGACTACAGAAAATATCTCAGGATTGCGGCTCCCACAACTCTTGCTTTAAGAGGACAATTTTTTATGAATGAAGGCAAACAGCCAAGGAGATTTTTTATGGGAGGAAGCTGGTCATTGAGAGGCTGGCCCTTAAATTCTATCAGAGGCAGCAAAATGTGGCAGGCTAATGCGGAGCTTCGGTTTCCGCTGCTTAATATCGTAGCTTTAAGATTTCCTTTGGGAATCTCACTTGACTTTCCGGGTATAAGAGGAGGAATATTCTTTGATGCAGGTAATGCCTGGGACGGAAGAGATACTTATGACTTTACTCGCGGAAGTATTGGAGCCGGGATAAGAATGAATGTTCTTGGATTAGTTGTTCTGAGATATGATATTGGAAAAAGAATTGAGAAAAATTTTACAAAACTACAGGGAAACATGTTCCATCAATTTTTCTTCGGATATGATTTTTAGTATTATCCAACCTGTTAATTAATTTTTTAAAACTCAGAATACACCTGCCGGGTCCGGTAAAGCATGCGGCTCGGCAGATTCGCAAATAAATTAGTTGGCTTAAATTAATGAGTTGTTGCTTCCAATTAGAAGATCAAGGACTTTTCCCGCAATATGATCAGCCAGATCATTAAAATCCTTCGGATTATATTCAAAGCTTGGCATTGCAGGAACAATGCTTCCTCCCGCATCAATTATATTCATCATATTTTTGAGATGAATTTTATTAATAGGGGTTTCCCTTGGAACAATTATTAATGGCTTTGAATATGAAAAAGCATAATCAGCGGATTTTTCTATAAGAGTATTGCATTCGCCGTTTGCCACCCCTCCCAGAATCCCCATTGAACACGGAGATATGATCATGCCGTAACACACATATTTATTGGTAAAAATTTCCGATTTCAGATCAAGATTGTTATGAAAAGTAACTGTGGATTTCAATAGCAATATTTCAGGAAATAAGGTAGCAAAATTATTAGAATTGACTTCTACTCCGCATTCTTTGTATAAGGTGAATACGGCATATTCGGAAAGAATCAAATCAACATTAAAATTATTCATAAGTAATGCCCTCAGCATTCTCAAACCATAAATCGCACCGCTTGTTCCCGTCATTGCAAGTATAATGTTCTTTCCTTCTCCTTCAAAAGCTTTAATAAGAGGTGAGGTTTCAGGTTGAATAATTGAAGAAGTTTTTTCTTTTGGCATAATATTGTTTTAGTTCCTGTTCAAAAGAGATGATGCAGCTATAAAAACCACAACTGATATTATTACAAATATAATGTTTTGGAAAACAAAAATCTGAATCAAAAAAATAATCAGCCCTGTTACTATCGCCAGGAATATTTCAATAAATTTCGAAGCTGAACTAAATTTACTGCTTTCAAGAGTAAAAGGATAAGTCTTATCAAATAATAGTGCGGTTGAATTAACAAGGTATATTGCGGCGGTGACAAATAGAATATTCAGTAATATTGTCTGAAAATCTACTTTAAAGCTTAACAGAATTAAAATCGAAATTATTATTGGTAAAATAAATGTCACATAAATAAATTTGTTTGCACCTTTTATTATTGTTTTTTTATTTTTTATGGGTAGGGAATCATAGATCCATAATGTATCGTTGGAGTTCTCATCAAGAATCTTTGTATTTGAAATTAATAAGCGGGAGCACATAACAAGAGTAAAAGTTATTGACGGACTAATCAACGGGATGCCAGAATTGAAATAAAACCCTACTGTTGTTCCTCCGCTGAAAAAAAGCAGGCTTTGTGTATTGGAAATAATACCTATTATTACAAAAAGTAACGGCATTATTACGATAGGCAGGTATTTAATTCTAAGAAATTTTGAATTCGAAAGCTGGTATTTTACAAGATTATAAGATGCTATTTCAATATTGTTCCTTAGCACATACTTTTGAATAGTATTCTCAAAAAAGCCGGCGCTGAATTTCTTAACTGGTGAGGTTTTTTTAATTTGTAATGACTTAACTTTTTCCTGCAGTGCATAATAATCCTTTGACATTAGAACAAAGAGCATTCCAAAAACGGTTATAGTGATAAATAAGCATAATATGAAGTAAGGTATACTGTAAACAGAATTTGAGTAAAGTGTTTGCGGTAAATATTTTACCAAACTATAATTCAGAATGTTTTCTTTGATAAGAAATTCCGTGGGAAGGGAAGCAATTCTTGAAGAAAGTGTAGACGAATAAAAAACAAAAGCAAAAAAAAGTATCTGTAAAATATTCAAAACGAGGATAGCTTTTGCCTTAAAGTATTTAAGAGCAAAAGTATAAATTAAAACAAGCATGCCGATTGCGAAATAGCAGAATATTATGTCGGTTAGAATGAAAAAAAAAGTTCTCTCGATACTGAAATTAATATTGTAAAAAAAAATTACCTGCGGAAGTGAAGCTGATACAATAAAAATTAAGAGGTAGATAAAAGTTGACAAAAATTTTGCCTTAAAAAAATTGCTGCTTTTTACAGGCAATGTCTTTAATACCTCACTTAACCTTAAACCAAGGAAAAGATTTTCAAAGTCAGTAAGCACAATAAGAGAAAGAAGAAACAAACTGGAGGTGAATGAGAGAATGATAAAGCTTCTTTCGTCAAAAGAAATAAAAAAATTATACGATAAAATAGTATTAGAGAGCAGGTAAGCAAATATAATTCCTAAGATTTTTTTTTTGCCGGAGTTCTCTTTATCTCGATAGTCCAGCTTCTGAAAAAGGACGAACATAATTTTGGTTTCAGTATTCAAAAGACTTTATTTACTGTTATTTTTATTCTTTAATTTATCTTTGTATTCTTTTACAGCCTTCAAATGTTCTTCATAGTTTTCAGTAAATTTGTGTCCTCCCTCACCTGTAGCAACAAAAAAAAGAAAGTTATTCTTTTCTGGATTCAGGGCTGCCTTTATGGAAGATATACCGGGATTATTTATCGGACCAGGTGGAAATCCTTTATTCAGATATGTATTATAAGGTGAATTAAATTTTAAATCTTCAAAAAGTAATCTCATCTTTGGACCGTCAGGAATAACATACTGCACCGTAGGATCAGCCTCGAGTTTCATACCTTTCTTAATCCGGTTCAAATATACGCCCGCAATAGTAGGCTTTTCAGTATCGAGTTGAGTTTCCCCTTCAATGATCGAGGCAAGAATCAGAGTTTTAAGAAGAGTGGTTTGATTCTCCTTTATTTCAGATATGATCGCTGAATCGCTCAGGACTTTTTTCCGGAATTGATTAAAAAGAAGGGTGACAAGAGTCTTTTCATTTATGGAAGGATCAACATCATAGGAGTCCGGATAAAGAAATCCCTCAAGATTTTTAACCTGTCCGGTAAGACCCAGAATACCGATAAGGGAATCATTTGAGGCTTCCTTTATGAAAGTCTCCTTTGAAAGGAAAAGCTTTTTTTCAGCCAGTCGTCCAATCTGTTTAATTCCATATCCGGGAGGAACTGTAAATCTGATTAGCGGATAACTGTTTTTATCAGTTAAAAGATTAATTAATTCAGAATTACTCATTCCATTTTTGAAAAGGTAACTTCTTGAAATTATCTGGTTTTCTTTACCTGAAATCTTTACGGAAAGTTTAAAGAGAAAAGAGTTTGAAATGACGTCATTATCTCTGAGCTCTTTTATTATTTCATCTAAATTTCTTCCCTGTTCTACTACAAATCTTTTTTCCTCAGCGCCCTTCCAGTAATATTTAGAATAAAAAAGCTCATATGTTATAAAAAATATAAGAATTAAATTGACTGCAATAACATATTTATATATATTTTTTATATTGCGAAGGTCAAAATCCAATAGATATTCATGGGTTAAAATTACATCATCAGAAGTGCTGCTGTAACGAATCTTTTTTAATACTGCCTTGACTTCGCGCCCGCAAAGAATCATTCACTATATCCAGAGCCTTCGTAGCTTCGATATTACCAGATTCCATCTGAAGTGTTTTTTCAAGCTGAACTTTAGCTTCATTAAATTTCCGTTGATTTAAATAAAATAATCCTAAATATTCATGAGCATCTTTGTATTCCGGGAATATTTCAATTGCCTTTAGCATATTCTTTTCATAGCTGGGAAAATCATTCATTACCTGATACCCATATGCCCGCAAATAATATGCGTAGCGCTATTAATTCCAGTGCATTGTAGAGCAAAAATTACATCCTTTCCATATTCAATTGATGACAATTTATAAAAAAAAAATGAAGAACCCGCGAAGAAAATAACTCCTAAAAGATAACTTATAACCATCTCATCTCATCATTTTTGATCAAAAAAAACAAGGAAAGTATGAAAGTATATAGAGGAGATGTAGAGCCCGCGGTTACCATTTCATTCTTGAAATAAGAAAAGCTGAAAAAGTGTGCTAAATTTCTTGCAAAAGTGAGGTGTATCCAGGGGTCGTCCAGCGGAAAACTAAGAGCTTGATTTTGTCTTACAGCAAATCTTAAGTAATAAAGAGCTAATGCAACGGGTAAAATTATTACCAGACCATAGAATATAAATTTTACTGCTTTTTTGGGCTTATACGGTGATTCAAAATTATATTTATTTAAATTTTCTCGATTAGTTCTCTTCTTTTTTACAGGAATCTTAATTTTCTTCATATTTAAAATAATTATTTGCAGAAGCAATTTCAATTTTAAATTAATTAGAACCATTGTGCGACATTGTGCGCCGCTTTTTACCTTCTTTATCTCCAAAACATTATCCAGTCTTAAGATTTGAAAATGCTAATGCATTTTCCAGGGTTACCTTAATGTCGAATGCTCTCTTAAAAAGCTATAGTGGAGGAAGGTAATTGCCTTAAAATTAATTAACTTTTTACAATCAATAAAATAAAGATTTTAGAGGTTAAAATGAGGTTAGTTATTTTTGAGAATTATTTTGAATTCGGTTCCTGAACCTGGCTTGCTGTTGATATCAATAGTAAAATTATGAAGATCTAGAATTTTCTTTACGATGCTTAATCCTAATCCGTAACCGGAAACTTTTTTATCCCTGGATTTGTCAATTCGGTAGAATGGTTCAAATATATTTTTTATTTCAGTTTGTTCAATGCCCTTTCCGTAATCTCTGATGGAAATACATGTTTCATTCCTGCCGGCTGTATTTTCAATAATACTAACATCTACGGGCTTGCCGGCGGAATACTTTGCTGCATTGTCGAGAATATTCCGGAGCGCTATGGTGAATTTTTCTTTATCTACATTAACTTCTTTTTTGGCAAAATCGGTATTCAGATTTATTTTTGCCTGTGGTAATTTGGAAATAACAGTTTTAACAAGTTCGACTGCATCGGTCTTTTCCAGATTTAAAATTCCATGAATACTTTCTAGTCGATAAGTCTCCAACAATTCAGTAATCATAGCTTCCATTTCTAAAACATCGTTTCTTATTTTGCTTCTAATCTTATCATCTTCTACGAATTCATTTGCAAGCTTGATCCGGGTTAAAGGACTTCGAAGCTCATGCGAAACATCTACAAGAAGTGATTCCTTGGACTTGATCATATTTGAAATGTTTGTTTTCATTTCGTTCATAGAGCGGGCGAGATTTCCAAGTTCGTCTTTTCTTTTTACATCTATTACAGTATCAAAATTTCCTTCGCTTATTTGTACAACCGCCAGCGATAGTTTTTTGATTGGTCCGAAGATCCATCTCAGGGAGAAATAAAGAAGTGATCCGAGAATGCTTACAATTATTATGATAGCGAAGATTGCTTTCTCAAAATTTATATAGTCTCTTGGAAATATAGGTGAAAATATTATGTAACCGTCAGAAACTTTGTTTATGAAATAAGGTCTTCCTCTGTATCTGATAAAAATCTTTTGTTCATCAGTTTTAAAATCAGGGTCCGAGCTTAAATCTTTTATCGAAGGCACGTCGGCATCATTAGTCCAGTTAAGTTGTGATGTCTCATAACGTATATTTAAAGTAAGATCTTTAGAGAGGGTTCTGGCCTTGACAGTATCAGGTGGATTGCCGATATCGTTTATTACATAGTCATTAAGCACCCGGGGATATTTATTTATTAGGCTGGAAGGATTTCTATCCAGACTGAAGGTAACGAGGAATCCGATGGAAAGATTTACTAAAACTATGAATATTAAAATTAATATTATTAATTTTAAGAATATCGAATAATTAATTTTCTTCCTGATCTGCATAAAAGATGTATCCTACGGATTGAACCGTTTTGATGAACTGGAAATTTTTTTGCTTTAATTTATATCTTAACCGTGATACCATTACATCAATGCTTCTGTCATAATACTGCCATGAAGTACCTTTCATCTTCTGCATTAAATAATCCCGTGATAAAACCTTTCCATTGTTTTTAGAAAAAAGAAGCAAGAGATCAAATTCTGTAGAAGTCAGCTCTACCTCTTTTTTATTAAGCTTTACAGACCTATTGGATTCGCTGATGGATAGTTCTTTAAAGGTAATCGGACCCTCGGTTTTTATTATTCCGTCTGTCCTTCTGAAGATGGATTGCATCCTGGCAACAAGTTCTCTGGGTTCAAATGGTTTTGCAAGATAATCATCCGCCCCCAGCTCCAGTCCGACAATCTTATCCGTCGTTTCACCCCGGGCAGTAAGCATAATTACAGGTATTTGGCTGTTTTTTCTGAGTTCTCTTAATGTTTCGAATCCATCCAAGTCAGGAAGCATAAAGTCAAGAATGATAAGGTCAAAAGTATTATTTCTGAGATGGCTTAAGGCCTGAACGGGATTGTCAAAGGATTGAGTTGAAAAGTTATATTTTTCCAGGTAATCCTTTAAAAGATCCGTAAGCTTGATATCGTCATCAATTAATAAGATTTTTTTCATTCCGGTTTAAATATTTTTTGCATTATAACAAACAAGGGGTTTGAACCCCTTGTTAAGTAAAATTTGAAATGCTAAGATTATTGTGTTAATCTTTACTATCTTTTCTGTCTTTATCTTTGGATTTATCTCCTTCATGAAAACCATGGAACATGTTTTTCATATCTTTCATGTTTTCCACGACTTTATTTCTTTGTTCGGCGGTTAGGATATTATGGAATTCAATTAATTTATCCATCATGAAGTCCTTCATTTCTTCTCTCTTCTGATCTCTAGTTTGTGCAAGCTGCTTTAATGTGTTCTTGTCAAGATTATCCTTTTTGAACTCATTAGCAAATTCATTCATCATTCCTTCATGATCCGGCTTATTAGCTTCCATTTTTTGTTTGATTTCGTCTTTGATCTTATCAACCTGTGCTTTTTGACCGGCATTTAAATTAAGATTTTCTGTCAGCCTTTCAATGATAAAACCTTCCGGTCCGTCATGAAATTTTTTCTTAGCCCATACAATCCCGCAAATTGCCGTAAACATGATCGCGACAATTAGTATTGGAACAATAAATTTTAATTTTCGATATTTCCAGCTTTTATTTTTTGATTGGATTTCTACAGGCGCGGGATCGTCCTGCTTAATGTTTTCTGTGTTTTCCATTTTTTAATTTTCCTTATATTTGATTTATAATTCACTACAAAAATACTAAATTAAGTTTGCAAAGATGTTTGGGAAATGTAATATTATGTAACAGAAAATTTGTATAATCAGTAAATTTTTCTATCTGCGAGATCATTATAAAATATTCCCGCCAATAAAAACTACTTTAAAAAATTAACTCCAAAAGCTAATTGAAAACCTCCGACATTATTAATAGTGCTATAATTAAGACTTTGAACTCCATTTCCGATAACCGGCAGATAGAAATAATTAAAACCGACGTTCATGGAGAGATTTTTGCTTTGAATGAAGCTGACTCCGATTCCTCCATAGCCTCCTAATGCAAAATGAGATGTTGTATATTTAATTGCGCTAAAAAAACTTTTGTCATAAGGATTTGTCAGGACAAGAGTAGGAGTTACTCCAAAATTAATAAAGGGAGTAAAATTTCCTTCTATATCATCTTTGAACATCTCTTTTCTGATCCCGATGCTTAAAGGGACCATGAATACCCGGTTAATCTTATCAACGACTACAGAATTACCAAATATGTCATATCTTTCTATTTCTCTTGAATCAGAAACACCGGAAAATGACAGATTAAAGGTCAGGTCGGTTCTTCTTCCCAGTGGTTTATAAAGACTTGCAAAAGGACCGAATCCATTTTCACCATAACTAAACCCAAGACTCCATGTGTTTCTTGGTTCTTTTGTAATTAATTTTAATTTGTTTTGCGCAAATGAAATTGAAGGAGAGCAAATTAATACCAAACAAATTATGTAGATGGCCTTTTTGAGGATTTTGCGGGAAACGAATGTTTTATTCATAATAGTTTGATTTGTTTATTGTTTAAAGAAAGTTAAATAATTAATTTTTGATTTTAAACTCTAAACAAGTTTGACACCTAAAAGATTTGCAAAAACCAAAAATGTTGTCGAAAAGAGACAAAAATATTTTACGGTAGTCCTTGAAAATATACATGACCCCCACAATGTAAGCGCGATACTTCGTACTGCGGATGCAGTCGGAATTGATAAAATATATCTGATTTATAATACTAATAAGTTCCCCCGTATAGGAAGGAACTCATCGGCTAGCGCCAAAAAGTGGATAGAACTCATAAAATATAATAATGTAATAGAATGTTTCGAGTGTCTTAAGAAAGAGAAATTTAGTATATATTGTACTCATCTAAACGAAGGGAAAGAAAATTATTCGTTATATGAATTAGATCTCACTAAGAAAGTGGCACTTGTCTTTGGCAATGAACATGAAGGCGTTTCGGATGAGGTTAAAAATTATTCAGATAGGAATTTTCATATACCTATGCATGGTATGATTCAGTCACTTAATGTTTCAGTGGCAGCTGCAGTTTGTTTGTATGAAGCATTAAGACAGAGGGAATTAAAAAAAATGTATATTAAATCAAAGTTTACATCAAAGGAGCTGCAAATAAAATTTGAGGAATACTCTCACAGGTAGAAACTAATAAACGGACAAAATGCTTCCAAAATATTTATCGACAGATCTTAAGCTGAAACATCTTGAAAATTTTTTATTAATATCCGGTCCTTGCGTTGTTGAATCGAAAGAGATTATCTTTAAAACCTGCGAGAAGCTGAAAATAATTACAGATAAGCTGGAACTGCCTTTTATTTTCAAATCATCTTACATAAAAGCGAACAGGACCTCGACCCGTTCATTCAGGACTATCGGTATTGATAAGGCTCTTACTATTCTTTCAGATCTGAAAAAAGAATTTAACATTCCCATTCTTACAGATATACATTCCGAAATTGAAGTTGAAATAGCAGCTGAAGTAGCAGACGTATTACAAATTCCCGCATTTCTGTCCAGGCAAACTGATTTACTCGAAGCTGCAGGCGAGAGTGGAAAGGTTGTTAATATAAAAAAGGGACAATTTTTATCGCCGGAAGATATGGGGTATCAGGCTGAGAAAGTTGCAAATGTTGGAAATAAAAAAATTTTTCTTACAGAAAGAGGTTCGACATTCGGATATAATAACCTGGTTGTTGATATGCGGAGCCTGGTGATAATGAAAAAATTCGGATACCCCGTTATTTTTGATGCGACACATTCGGTTCAGATGCCCTCAAAAGAAAAGGGTGTCAGCGGAGGAACTCCTGAATTCATTTTACCACTGTCTAAAGCTGCTGCTGCAATAGGAGTTGATGGTTTTTTTATTGAAACTCATCCTGATCCGGCTAAGGCGTTAAGTGATGCAAGCAGTATGGTAAAGCTTGATAAGATGAAATCATTATTGGCTCAATTAAAAGAAATATTCTTAATTAATAAAAAATTTTGAAAAGTAATTTGCCAGATTCTTAATGAATTTAAAAAAAGCTCTCGTTTCTAATCGAATTGAAAAAATCAAACCTTCTTATTATGCAGGAATTTTTTTAATTGCCCTATCAACTCTCCTTCTTGAATTTTCCCTGACGAGAGTGCTATCTGTTTCTCTATGGTATCATTTTGCCTTCATGGTTATCAGTGTTGCACTTCTCGGCTTTGGGGTAAGCGGAGTGATTCTTTCCCTATACAAAAAATTAAATTCCTTTGATGTTGATAAAATTCTTTCATTTCTTTCGATGTGTTACGGCACGAGCGTTATACTTTCATTCATTCTGATAAATAAAATTCCTTTTGACCCGTTCAGCTTATTAACCGATCCCATTCAGTTTTTATATCTCCCTGTCTATTACATACTTTTAACAATTCCATTTTTTTTTGCAGGACTTATAGTTTCCCTTTTACTTTCTACTTTTAAATCTGAAATTTCCAAACTATATTTTTTTGATCTGACCGGAGCGGGCGTGGCTTGCATAGCATTTGTATTGATTATACCGGAAGTAGGCGGAAATGGAGGTGTTGTTTTTGTTGCTGCTTTTGGATTTTTAGCTGCAATAATATTTGCTTTTGAAAAATACAAAACACTGTCTTTTATTTCATTTATCCTTTTAATATTTGCACTTACATTCTTAATTAACAGCGAGAACAGATTTCCTATTAATGTTACTGCGAATAAAATTTACGGAAACTATATCAGAGAAAGGCCTGATCTGAAGATACGTACTGAATGGAATACATTTTCAAAAATCGATGTAATGCAGGATGAAGAAAAAGCATCTGACGGATATGATATATATCTTGCAATTATTGACGCAGGAAACGCCACAACCAATATTCCAAACGTCAAATCATTTCCGCTGCTTTCGAAGCCCTCTGATGCATCTAATCTTGCGTTTGCATTAAAAGATTCTGCAGAAAAAGTTTTTATTATTGGATCGGCAGGCGGCGGCGAAATACTTACTGGTCTTTATCACCATTCGAAGAATATTACTGCGGTAGAAATTAACGGTGTACTCAATGACCTTATAAAGAATGATCTGTCATTCTGGACAGGACCATTAATAAAAAATAATAAAAATTTAAAATTAATCACAGATGATGCCCGTTCGGTAATATCATCAAAAAGAATTGCTTATGATGTAATAATATCCGCACATACAATTTCATCCTCGGCGGTATCCAGTGGTGCAATGAGCATGGTGGAAAACTACGTTCTTACAAAAGAAGCAGTAAAAGAATATTTGAATCACCTGGAAAAAGATGGAATACTTTATATTTCAAGACCGGAAACCCAGATTGCCAAGTTGATTGCAACATTAAAAGAAGCCCGTCTGGAAAATAGCATGGGTCTGGAAGACAGCAAAAAAAACTTTATTGTTTTCAGAAGACCGCCGAATGAATTTGAAACCGGTAAGAGTTTTCTTGCAGGTGTGATATATAAGAAAAATGGCTTTAATGATTCGGAAGTAATTAATGTAAGGCTGGAGGCAAGTTCTCTGAATATGGATATTCTTTATGATCCTCTTACAACGCAGGAAAGCATTTATAAGAAGCTGGCTGAATCCGGGGACATTTATACAGAAGTAAAAAACTATCAAAACGCAATTGAGCCTGCAACGGATGATAAGCCATTCTTTGATGAAAATATAGGCTTTACAAATCTTTCATGGCAGGGAATCAAAGAAACATTTTCACAGGATGATAAAGCAATATTAGCCTTGAAGGACAAGCCGGTTGCCGAAATTACTCTGCTTGCAATTTTAATTCAAAGCCTGATTATTGCAGGACTACTTATTATACTTCCTTTAAAGTTTTTCAAAAAAGAAAAATTCTCCGGTAACTCGCCTGACAAATTTTCAATTGACAAAATCTATTTAATATACTTTGCATGCCTTGGGTTTGGATATATCATTATACAAATTTGTATGATACAAAAATTCACATTATTCCTCGGACAGCCGGTAATAACTTTACTGACAGTTGTATCCACTATGTTAGTTGCTTCAGGAATAGGAAGTCTCGTTTCAGTTAAACTATATAAAAACAGACTAAATAAGTTATACACAATATTCATCATAATAGCGGTTCTTACTCTGACTATCGGTATTTTGAATTCTTATTTATTTAATTCATTGACAAGATTGGACCTGCCGTGGAGAATAATAATTGCGGCTTTGATAATTTTCCCCTTAGGTTTTTTTATGGGAATGCCTTTCCCTATCGGAATGTCGCTGATCCTCCCTTCAGAGAAGCGATTCGTGATATTTGCATGGGCTGTTAACGGATTCTTTTCGGTAATAGGTACAGTATCAGCAATAATACTCGGGATGATATTTGGATTTAGATTCGTGTTCATTGTCTCTTCAATAGTATATCTCGCTGCAATGTTTTTAGCGGCAAAAAGGCATAAAAAAATTTCAGTGGTGCAAGCAATTTAAATAAAACGTATTCCGGATACCGGGTGCATAATGTTATAATCAGATAAATTAGTTTGAATAAAAAAATGAAGGTAGGAGTTTTAACGAGTGGCGGAGACTGCCCCGGGCTAAATGCTGTGCTCAGAGCTATCGTAAGGAAATCAATTTTGTGCAATTATGATGTTGTAGGGATACTGAATGGCTGGAGAGGTTTGATTGATGAAGAATATATGGAACTTGGTCTGAAAGAAGTTTCAGGTATTATACATCGCGGGGGTACAATTATCGGAACTTCTCGATTTAATCCATTGCAGAAGAAACATGGCAAGGAATTATTAATGAAAAAAATTCTGAAAGCTAAATTAGATGCGATAATATGTATCGGCGGTGAAGGCTCCATGCATATTGCAGAACATGCTTACCGGGCAGGAGTAAATATGATAGGGATACCTAAAACAATAGACAACGACATTTACGGAACAGACTACACTTTCGGTTTTGATACTGCAGTGAATATTGCAACTGAAGCTATTGACCGTCTTCATACAACTGCCGAGTCACATCACAGAGTAATGATACTTGAGGTAATGGGAAGACACGCAGGGTGGATAGCGGTTTATGCCGGGATCGCCGGGGGCGCTGACGTGGTTTTGATTCCGGAACGGAAGTTTAATATCGACGATGTGGTGCAGGTTATAAAACACAGGTATGCGAATGGCAAATTATTTTCAATAATTGTAATTGCCGAAGGTACATTAATTGATGAGAGTGAAATTAAATTTGCAGATTCTCCCAGAAAATCAAAAATAAGGAAAGATGATTTCGGACGGGACCGTCTGGGTGGAATTTGTCATTATCTTGCAGATGAAATTGAACACCGGTCAGGTTTTGAAACACGGGCAACTATTTTAGGCTATGTACAAAGAGGCGGAATGCCAACTGCATTTGACAGAATACTGGGAACTCGTTTTGGCGTTTATGCAGTAGAAATGGTAAAAGACAAAAAGTTCGGGAGAATGTGCGCTATTGTTTCAAACAGGATCACTGATATTCCTTTAAAGAAAGCAATAAGCAAGTTGAAAACAGTTGATACTGAAATTTATAAAGTTGCTCAGGTATTTTTTAAATAAATTTACCAAATTAAAAATCAAATTATGTCAGAAAAGAACTCTACAGAAGTTCATTCCAGCGGACTCCTGACTAAGCTCGGGCTTTATACTGCAATTCTGATTGTAATAAGCTCCATGATCGGTTCAGGAGTTTTCAAGAAAGCAGCTCCGATGGCGGTGGATCTTCAATCAGGAGGATTACTGCTCTTATGCTGGATCATTCCCGGAATCATTACACTCATCGGAGCAGCAACAAATGCAGAAGTTGCGGGAATGATAGCCGCTCCGGGAGGGCAGTACATTTATTTCAAAGAGATGTATGGAAAAGCTTTCGCATTTATTTACGGATGGTCATGTTTCTCAGTTATCCAGACTGCGTCAATTGCGTCGATTGCTTATGTCTTTGCCGAATCAGTTAACGCGGTCGTTCCTCTTCCACATTTAAGTCCGGTTATGGAACAGTTTACACTATTTGGAATATTCAACCCTCTTGCAAGCTTCGGAGTCAAAGCCCTGACCATTCTGACAATCATTTTTTTAACTTCGGCAAATTACCTCGGCGTAATTTTCGGAGGATTTATAAATAATGTATTCACATCTTTAAAAGTTATAGGAATTTTAGTAATAATATTTTTAGGGCTAACAATTAGCGGTGGATCCGTAGGTAATTTAAATCCTATAGGTGAAAATTCTGCTGCTCATTATGACTCATCTCTTGGTCTATTCGGTGCAATGTTCGCCGCAATGCTCGGAGCATTCTGGGCTTATGACGGTTGGAACAATATCGGATACCTCGGGGGTGAAATAAAAAATCCAAAGAGAAACATTCCGCTCGCGCTATTTATAGGTGTTGGAGTTGTGATGACAATTTATTTGCTGGCAAATTTTGTGTATCTGTATGTGATGCCTGTAAATGAAATGATTGCAATTGCAAATAAAGAGAATACAATAATTGCAGTTGAAGTAATGAGAAAATTTATTGGTAATGGCGGGGCATTTTTTATTTCTATACTTATCATGATTTCGACGTTCGGGACTACAAACGGGACTATACTTTCCTCTTCAAGAATTTACTTCGCGATGTCGCGGGATAATTTATTTTTTAAGTCTGCCGGTAAAGTGCATCCAAAATTTAAAACTCCTTACAAATCTTTGATTATGCAGGGAATCTGGTCTTCACTGCTGGTTCTCTCAGGTACTTTCGATCAACTTACAGACATGCTGATATTTGCATCATTTATTTTCTATGGAGCGGGAGCATTCGGGGTATTTGTGCTTCGCAAAAAGATGAAGGATGCGCATAGACCTTATAAAGCCATTGGCTACCCGGTGTTGCCTTTAATATTTGTTCTGTTTTGTATCACGTTAGTAGCTGTAACTATTATACAAAATCCCAGAGATGCCGGAATTGGACTGGCACTTATTTTTAGCGGTATACCGTTTTATATTTTCTGGAATAAAAAAATAATTAAATAGAGATTTATTTGTCCTCTCGAAAAAGCATAAGACTTCTAGCAAAAGTCGTTTTGGAAAGATGGACAAATTGAGTTTTAAAAATTTAAATGGCAGTAAAATAAATTATGAGCGAACGTATTGTCTTCGAACAACGCAATAATATTGTTAAAATTATTTTAAATAAATACTGCCGGGTATAATTCGTTCAATTTAGAAGCGATGACTTTATTCGCTAATTATATTATTTCACTCGCCGGAATCAAGAAACTTAAAGGGGTTATTATTACAGGTGCGGGAAAAGCTTTTTCTGCAGGCGGAGATCTGAAATGGGCTTCAGCATATTCAGCCGGACCCTCTTCAGCATTGCATGAACTATCAAGCAGATTTCACCAGGCGATTACGGAGATCAGAAAATTAGACAGACCCGTTATAGCTGCTGTTAACGGTATAGCAGCCGGAGGCGGATTTTCTCTTGCTCTTGCATGCGATTTTCGGATAATGACAGAATCTGCAGTTCTTAAGCAGGGTTATACTTCGAGTGGCTTATCTCTTGACGGCGGCGGCAGT
>JBBSDT010000001.1:0-31124 GCA_038240405.1 Ignavibacteria bacterium | reverse complement strand
TCAGAATATCCGTCACCGTTTACATCTCCTGCTCCTGAGACTGAATATCCAAAATCATGGTTCACAGATTCACCTGTCATAGTAACATCAGCAACAGTATTCATTGCAGCGCCGCCGTAGTATATGTATGCTCTTCCGGTATTTGAATTCGAACTGTATCCAGAGGCACCAACAATCACATCAGAATATCCGTCACCGTTTACATCTCCTGCTCCTGAGACTGAAATTCCAAAACGATCATTTGCAGCTTCACCCGTCATGGTAACATCAGCAACATTATTCATTGAAGCGCCGCCATAATATATGTAAGCTCTTCCTGTACTTGAACTGTATCGGTAAGCCCCGACTATAACATCAGAATATCCGTCACCGTTTACATCTCCTGCTCCTGAGACTGAATTTCCAAAATTATCGTTTATAGTTTCACCTGTCATTGTTACATCCGCTGTATTATCCATACTTGCTCCACCGTAAAAAACATATGCTCTTCCTGTATTTGAGCTATATCCATCAGCCCCGACAACCACATCAGAATATCCGTCACTGTTTACATCTCCGGCTCCAGAGACTGAAATTCCAAAATAATTATTCGCAGCTTCACCCGTCATAGTAACATCAGCAACATTATTCATTGAAGCGCCGCCATAGTAAATGTAAGCTCTTCCTGTACTTGAACTATATGTATAAGCCCCGACTATAACATCAGAATATCCGTCACCGTTTACATCGCCTGCTCCGGAGACAGAATGTCCAAATAAATAACCACCAACTTCACCTGTCATAGTAACATCAGCTACATTATTCATTACGGCTCCTCCATAGTAAACGTATGCTCTTCCTGTATTTGAACTATATCCGGAAGCCCCGACAATCACATCAGAATATCCGTCACCGTTTACATCTCCTGCCCCCGAGACTGAAACCCCAAATTGATTGTTCGTAGTTTCACCGGTCATAGTAACATCAGCAACATTATTCATTGCAGCGCCGCCGTAGTAAATGTATGCTCTTCCTGTATTTGAACTATATCCGTACGCACCTACAATAACATCCGAATATCCGTCACCGTTTACATCTCCTGCTCCTGAGACTGAATATCCAAATTCATAATTCACACCTTCGCCCGTGACTGTGACATCCGGGATGTCGTCCCCGGACAATGTATTTGTATATACATACGCTCTTCCTGTAGATGAATTATATCCATAAGCGCCACTTATCACATCCGAGTATCCGTCTCCGTTTACATCCCCTGCTGTCGATACTGAGCATCCAAAATTACCAGAAGCTATTTCTCCATTCATAGTTATATCGGCAATATTATTCATTGCAGTTCCCCCATAATATATGTAGGCCCTGCCTGTAGAAGCATTGTATCCAAAAGCGCCGGCTATCACATCAGAATACCCATCTCCGTTTACATCTCCTGCATCTGAGACTGAATATCCTAAGTAATTACCAGCAGATTCTCCTGTTATAATAACATCAGCAATATTATTCATTACACTGCTTCCGTAGTAAATGTAAGCTCTTCCCGTCAATGAACTAAAACCGTACGCTCCGATAATCACATCAGAATATCCGTCTCCGTTCACATTTCCTGCTGTAGATACTGAATATCCAAAATTATTATTCATTGCTTCACCGGTCATAATAACATCAGCAACATTATTCATTATGGATCCGCCATAGTATATGTATGCTCTTCCTGTATTTGAACTATACGCATAAGCCCCGACGATAACATCAGAATATCCGTCTCCGTTAACATCTCCGGCTCCTGAGACGGAAGCTCCAAAAAAATTGATGGTAGCTTCACCTGTCATAGTAATATCAACAACATTATTCATTACTGTCCCACCAAAGTATATGTATGCTCTTCCTGTAGCTGAATTATATGCTCTAGCGCCCACAATCACATCAGAAAATCCGTCTCCGTTTACATCTCCGGCAGATGACACAGAATATCCAAAATTATCATTTATTGTTTCACCGTTCATAATGACATCCGGGACATTATTTACTACTGCCCCTCCATAGTATATATATGCTCTTCCGGTATTTGTGACATAGCCATATGCGCCAACAATGACATCGGAATATCCGTCTCCGTTAACATCTCCGGCTTCAGAAACTGAATATCCAAAAAAACTACCGGGGGTTTCACCGGTAAGAATGACATCAGGAATTGTACTCATTACTATTGCTCCGTAGTAAATATAGGCTCTACCGGCATTTACACCTCCCACATCATTTTCAGGAGCGCCGATTATTACATCATCAAATCCGTCAGCATTGACATCTCCTGCCGAGGAGACGGATAAACCATACTTATCGCCCACTGCAGAGCCTGTAAAAATTTTCTTCTGAAGTGCATCAGTTTCATCAGGGACTATTCTGTTTCCGTTTTCGTCGCGAAGACTGTTAAGCCAGTCTTTTGTTACTCCGGCAGGAAGTGAATCGGAATTTGTGCTTTGAGTGTTTTGAGTGTTTACATCTCCATTTTTTTTCAAAGTCCCTGCCTGGGAAAGGTGAGTAGAATTATTTTTCTCAGACTTTAGCCAATTAGCATTAGAGTTGGCATAAGAAAAGAAAAATATGAAAATAATGACAGGGATATATTTTAGTATTTCGAGGTTTTTCATTTTGATTGAGATTAACTTATTAAATTTTTTAAAGATATACCAATACATCTTGAATTAAAACAGTAATTAAATTAAAACAGTAATTAAAATAAAACAGGAAAATACTGGAAATTAAAAATTATAAATTATAAATTATAAATAATGGAAAACTAACTGAATACAAAATTATGAAAAAATATTTTACAATATTAACGGTGGTTATTATTTTGTTTCTTAATAATAATTTAAATGCCCAGGACACATTTTCAATTTGTGCAATCGATCCTATAACGGGCGAGGTGGGTAGTGCCGGCGCTTCCTGTGTCAATGACTGCACAATTCTTACGGATGTGCATCCTGGTTATGGTGTAGTTCATACGCAGGCATCCTGGCTTGCCGCTAACCAGAATTATGCCAGAAGCCTGATGAATCTTCATCTTTCTCCTCAGGCAATTATAGATTCAGTTGTTTTGCATGATGCCCAGAATAACCCTACAGTGAGGCAATACGGAATTGTTGATCTTGTTAACGGCGGAAGAGTTGCTGCGTATACAGGTGTTAATTGTCTGGATTATAAGAATCATATCACGGGACCAAACTACTCTATCCAGGGAAATATCCTGATGGGTCAGCAGATACTTGACTCAATGCGTTTAAGATTTCTGAATACTCCGGGTACGCTTGCTGCAAAGTTAATGGCAGCTCTGCAGGGGGCAAAAGTAGTCGGCGCCGACACGCGCTGCGCAAGCTGGAATACATCATCTAAATCTTCATTCATAAGAGTAGCAAAGCCGGGTGATACTTCCGGAGTTCTTTATCTGGATCTGAAAGTCCTCACCACACCTTTCGGGAGAGATCCGATCGATTCTCTGCAGGTATTATATAATGGCTGGATTACTTCGGTTAGTAATATTTCTTCGGAAATTCCTACTGTATTTTCCCTGAAACAAAACTTTCCCAATCCATTTAATCCTGATACAAAAATTAATTATGAATTGCCCTTCATTAATCAAAATAATATTGGCGGGGGATTATACGACGTCAGAATAGTTGTTTTTGATATATTGGGAAATGAAGTGAAAGTTTTGGCAGAAGGAAAGCAAAATGCCGGTGTCTATGAGATTGACTGGAATGCCATAAATTTTCCCAGCGGAATATATTATTACAGCATGTCTGTCAGTCTTGCAGGAAGTAAAAAATTTACTGAAACAAAAAGGATGGCGTTGATAAAGTAATATTATGCGTCAATCCTAATTTAGATTGCATTATTGTAAGGAAATGGATTCCAGACAAGTTGGTTTAGAAACAAACTTTTCCGGAGAAAGGTTATCTTTGCTGCGCTTTCCTCTTTTTTTGAAATTACATTCTAATATATTGTTTGAAAGTTTTATATTTATTATCAAAAATCTCCATTTTCAACACTTCGCGTCTATTAAATAACTATTCGCGGTTAATAAAAAGTATTTCGCGATTGATTTAGATGATTTCGCCGGTGATAAAGGTATTTCAGATTTATATTTAGATGACTTCGCAGGTGATAAAGGTATTTCAGATTTTCATTTAGATGACTTCGCGATGGATAAAGGTATTTCAGATTTTCATTTAGATGACTTCGGGATTGATAAAGCTATTTCAGATTTTCATTTAGATGACTTCGCGGCATCTCGAAGAGAGTTCGCAAAGGATTTTACAAAAATTTCTTCCCAAAAAGGCTTCTTTTCTTTCCATCAAGGTAGTTTCGCTACACATTTTCGTTGCTTCCCGTTATATAAAGTTTTCTTTGTTGTCTATAAAATTCTCTTTGTTGCCTATAGAATTTTCATTTCAGGGCATTTTACTTACTTCTTTCGGTATCACGGAAGTTTTGCGAGTCCATTTTGTTTCATTTCTCTACATAAAACTTCCCATGTTACTCCTGAAATTTACATTTCAAAGCATTTTACTTTCTTCTTTTCCGATCCCTGAACCTTTGCAACTCTTTCTTCTTGCTACTATTTAAACCAATCATCTGTAAGATACCATGTTCCGTTAACCAGCTTAAAAGTAACTGGCTTCGGAAGATTGGTTGAAATGTAGGTCAGGGTTTTAGCTTTATCATCATACAGCGGTGTAATATTTGCTGCAGATTTAAGTGCTTTGTATAAAGCCTGCTGCCTTGCATTCCCGAATTGAAGGAGGGCTTTATCTACACCGCCCATTGAATTTATATATGCCGGCGATGCGTATGAAGAAAGGAACTGGTTATAGTGTCCGGCATTTAAAACGTTAATCATGTCAAGCATTTGTGAATTCACTTTATTCTGGTATACCATGTAATCGGGAGATGCTCCACCGCAGCTAAATAGAATAGTTGACAGTAAAAGTGTTGCTGAAAGCAGAAACGATCTTGTAGTATTTTTCATAAAATTTTTCCCCTGGTTTAAATTTTTTGGTAAAATAATGATTCGGAATTACTTATGCAATGAACGTAATTTTTTTTATCGTGATTGTGCAATCCTTTAAAATCCATGAAAATTAAAAGCATTTCGGCTAAAGCCGGACAAGATATATTTGATATAATGTCATCCTTCGGGATTTTAATTCCAAACAAATATAATCCTTGTGTTAGGTAGCCATTCTTGTATTTTTATTGCTTCTTCTTTTGATATTGGATTTCCCATGAATGTTCCAGATTCAGATTCAGCTGTAGCAAGTCCCAGCACCTGCAGATTCTCGTTTAGTTTTTCAATTTCGGGAGGCAATATCGTTAGGCGGTTCCCTCCCACATACAGTTCCTGCAGCTTATTAAGTTTTCCTATAGAAGGAGGAATTTCTGTCAATTCATTAAAAGATAAATCAAGATTTTTCAGGTTTTTTAACGACCCGATTTCTTTAGTGATCTCTGCAAGACCGCATCTTTCCAGCCTTAATGTTTCAAGATTTTTTAACTTATTAATCTGAGCAGGCAGTGACATCATAAAAACAGAATTCATGCTCAGCTCTTTTATATTCGGCATTCTGAAAATTTTATTTAAAGCATCTGTTACATTAATGGAGATCACCTCATTTAAATTAAGTGAAATCAAATTCTTTAGATTTGTAAACTCGGGCGGAAGATTAACAATATTGGTTCCTTCCAGATTAAGCCATTGGAGTTTTTCTAATTCACAAATTCCTTTAGGAAGTTCAGTTAACTGGTTATTGCTTATGTTCAGAGACTGAAGATTCTTAAGTAACGAAATTTCAGGAGTAAGATTGATAAGCCCGGAGTTATGAAGGTTAAGTCTGTAAACGTTTTCGGGATCCTTAAGAGCATCTTCCACCGAAGTAAAAAGTTTTTTTTTCTGAAGCTCGCTGAGGGAAAGAAGCTTTGTCTGGGAAAGGCAGACTGAATAAAACACTACATTTAATATTGTTAATAATAATATTTTAGTAACTCTGAGGTTTTTTAAATGATGTTTTAAATTCAAATTGTAAAAATTTATAGAGAAAGCAAAGTGGTTAAATCCAAAAGGTTGTCCGGATGTTATTTAAGTAACCCGAATAAATTTTGCATCCGGCTAAAAAAAAATATATAAAACCCGAGTTTAAAACAAGTAAGTTCAGGTTAATTTGGAATCGAACCTCCCGATGTTAAATGTAACGCAGACGGATAAAGATATAAGTCATTGACTCATTTTTAAATGTACCTACCCTTCTAACCTGTATTGGAACTAACAAAAATTACTTATCATCAATACGAACTATTTTTTGTGGTATAAAATAAAACACCGGAACGAGAATGAAAATCGCGAGAGAAATATAAACCGAAATCAACGCGCCAACAATGGAAATGAAATATATTACGGGACCGAGTTGCCCTCTTTTTACTGCCTGTTGTGTTGTTTCTTTAGAAATTGCAGGATCAAATAAATCAGCCTTTATTCCATGCTTTAGAAGAAGATTAAAACTTACCCCTGCACAAAACATTACGAATCCATAAAACATGACTGGCACTGTGCTTGTTGGATATTCCCCTATAAATGCAGTCGGAAAAGGAACGAATGAAAGCCAGAATAATAAATTGTTATTATACCAGAGTAATGCCCGGTCAGTTTTCGCCAAACTATGGAAAAGCTGGTGATGATTTACCCAGAATATTGCAACTACTACAAAACTTAAGGCGAAGCTTATGAACTTAGGTCCTAATTTAAGAAGCTGTTCCAGTATGTCCCGCGAAGTAAAATTTACAGGCATTTGCGGAACGCGCAGCTCCAGAACCAAAAGTGTTACCACAATAGCAAAAACACCGTCACTGAATGCTTCTATCCTTGAAGTTCCGGGAGTATATTCTTTTAATTTATTTTTCGAATCCACCTTTTGTAACATTAGATAGTTTCAAAAATAACAAATTAAATTTACACTCCCAAGACCAGTTCTACAATTTTTAAAAGAATGAGAGGGCTTTATATCAAAAAGATTGATTGCGGCGAGTGTGTCTCAAAACCCTGAATATCATCGGACTTTCCAGAAATAGAAAATAAAACTTTCATTTTTTTAAATCAAATTATAGATTGCTTCGTCAGCCGAAGACTTCCTCGCAAAGACTTTTTTGAGACATACTCGCGGGGATGACAAGACGGAGGTTTTTGTTTAACCCGGCAGGATTGATAATAACAATAATTAAATTTATAGATTATATAAAATAAATAAGTTAAGTTATTACAACAATGACCCCAATCAGCCGTACATCCTTTAAACAAATTTATTAACAGATAAAACATTTTTAAAATGGACAAGTCAGGTTACAAAAGATTTCCCACTATTAACGACTTAAGAGTTGTATTCGTAAGTGAAGATGACTTATGGGAAGTTCAATCCTTAGGTGGTATTGCAAGAAGGTTAACATCAAATTCCGGAGAAGTTACCAACCCTTATTTTTCTCCGGATGGAAAACATATTGCCTTTTCAGGAAAAGAAGAAGGTGAAAAGGATGTTTATGTCATTCCTTCCGAAGGCGGTACCAACAGAAGATTAACTTTTATCGGAAAGAATACGAAAGTAATTGGTTGGACTGAAGACAGCTCCAATGTTATTTTTTCCAGTGATGCGAATCAGCCGTTCCCCGGCAAGAATGAGATTTATAAAATTTCTTTGAATGGCGGATTACCGGATAAACTTCCTTACGGGGTGGCAAATAATATCGCTTTCGGTCACGGAAGTGAAATATTGCTGGGAAGAAATACACTGGACCCTGCAAGATGGAAGAGATATAAAGGAGGCACAGCTGGAGTTTTCTGGATAGACCGGAAGGGTAACGGAAAGTTTGAAAAATTCCTTGAAAAAATTAAGGGGAACTTTGCAAGTCCGCTGTGGTTAGGTGACCGGATATATTTTATTTCAGATCATGAAGGTATAGGGAAATTATATTCATGTAATATTGAAGGCAAAAATATTAAGAGTCATTCGCGGAATAATGAGTATTATGTCAGGAATGCAACTTCGGACGGTAAAAAAATTGTATATCACGCGGGCGCAGAAATATTTTTGTTTGATCCGGTATCAAATGAAGAAAGGCAGATTGAAATTCAATATTACAGTCCAAGGATCCAGCTTCAAAGGAAGTTTATCGAGACTGAAAAATATTTTGAAGATTACAATATTAATCCCGGAGGCAGCTCGGTAACTATTACATCCCGCGGAAAATCTTTTATTTTTTCAAACTGGGAAGGACCGGTAATGCAAATTGGTAAAAGTCATGGAGTTAGGTACAGGCTTACATGCTGGCTTCAGGATAAAAAAAATATTGTTACTGTTTCAGACGACATGGGAAGTGAGGCGATAGAAGTTCATACCATTAGAGAGGGCGAAAAGACTGTAAAACGATTAAAGCATCTTGATATAGGAATAGCGACCGGATTAACCGTATCTCCAAAAGAAAACAAGATTGCAGTATCAAATAACAGGTATGAATTGCTCTTAATTGATTCTGACAAAGAAACTCTTACAAAAATTGCAAGAAGCAAATTTGAAAGAATAGAAGATTTTAACTTTTCTCCTGATGGAAAGTGGATAGTTTACAGCATGTCAAATGCAGAATTTCTTGCCTCATTGTTTTTATATAACCTTGAGACGGGGAAAACCAGTCAAATAACACCGAATGGGTTCAGGGACTACCAGCCTGTTTTTGATCCCGATGGCAGGTATATTTATTTTCTGTCCGCCCGTGAGTTTAATCCGGTTTATGATACAAGTTACTTCCAGCTGGGCTTCCCCTTAGGAATAAAGCCATATCTGGTTTCATTAAAAAAGGATACGATTTCTCCGTTTACCCCTGAATGCAGCAGGCTGTTTTCAAAGAAGCGACTTCCAAAGGATAGTGAAAAAACATCCGTTGAAAAAAAGAAAGAAGTAAAAGTTGAAATAGATTTAGAAAATATCGGAGACAGAATTATCTCCTTTCCGCTTCCGGAAAAAAAGTATTTTCAGATTGCTGCTGTTAAGGACGGGCTGCTTTATAGCCATGAACCAATTAAAGGGTCACTTCAAATTAATCATTGGGAGAAACATCCTTCCGATGAAGCTTTAGAAAGATTCGATTTTAATTACCAAAAGTCCGAACATGTTGCAAAAAAACTTTCAAGTTTCAAAGTTTCAATGGATGGAAAAACATTGATCTACAGAATGGAAAATAGATTGTTTTTAATGTCTGATATTTCGGAAGATAATTCACATCACGAAGATAATTCACATCACTCGGAGGGTCACGGAGGCAGGGAATCTCATGAGTATTCCCGCAGCAAAAGCGACTGGCTCAATCTTTCCCGGGTCAAAGTGAGTCTGGATCCTGTGAGCGAATGGAAACAGATGTATTCGGAAGCCTGGAGACTTCAAAAAGAACACTACTGGACACCGGATATGTCGGGAATCGATTGGAACGTTGTTTACAAAAGATATTTGCCTTTACTTGATAAGGTTGCTTCACGCTCCGAGTTTTCTGATCTTATCTGGGAGATGCAGGGTGAACTCGGGACATCACACGCTTATGAATGGGGAGGCGATTATAAACCTGCACCTAGCTATAAGCTTGGTTCTCTGGGAGCAGATTTTGAATTCGATTTCAAAGAACGAGCATACAAATTAACTCACATTGTCAAAGGAGATCCGTGGAAATGGAACTCACCATTGAGAAATTTAAGTGTTATTGTGCAGGAAGGTGACTATCTTTTATCCATTAACGGAGAACCACTCAATGAAGGAGTTTCACCAAATGCTCTCTTAGTTAACCAGGCAGATAATGTCGTAAACATTACAGTGAAGTCTTCTGCTTCGGGAAAAGTCAATTCGTATGATATTAAAATAATTTCATCGGATACTGATGCACGGTACAGGGAATGGGTTGAAAACCGGAGAGATTACGTTCACAAAAAATCCAAAGGAAATCTCGGATATGTTCATATTCCAAATATGGGTCCAAGAGGATTTTCGGAATTCCACAGATATTATATCTATGAGGCAAACAGAAAAGGTTTAATTGTCGATCTTCGAAACAACGGAGGAGGTCATGTTTCTCAATTAATATTGGAAAAGCTTTCAAGAAGACTTTATGGATACGATGTATCCCGGTATGGAAGTGTCGGTACTTATCCGTCTCACAGTGTTGCCGGTCCAATGGTTGCTGTAACAGATGAGTATGCAGGTTCAGATGGTGACATATTCAGTCATCATTTTAAACAAATGAAACTCGGCACATTGGTTGGTAAGAGAACCTGGGGCGGAGTTATCGGAATTAATCCGCGGCTCGCTCTTGCTGACGGGACCTTAACTTCACAGCCTGAATATGCTACGTATATGAAAGATGTTGGCTGGGGTGTAGAAAATTACGGAACTGATCCTGACATTGAAGTTGATATCACTCCGCAGGATTATGTAAAAGGAAAAGATACACAGCTTGACAAGGCAATTGAAATAGCTTTAGATCAGCTAAAGAAAAAGCCGGTTGAGATTCCGGACTTTAAAAATAAACCACGGTTGACTTTGCCGGTCTTTGAAATCAGCACTAACGGAAACGGTTCAGCTCACAAGCATCAAAAACTTCAAAAAAATAAAAGTTAGTTACAATAATAATATTTATCCAAAAAAATTCAAAAATGAAAAACATATTCTTAATAATAGCTATGTTCTTTTCCATTTATTTGTCAAGTTCTTATTGCCAGGATGGAGAAGAAAACGAATCAAGTGAAAGTATTCTTCAGAGGGAAGAGTTTATAAATGAAAGACGTGCAGGCGGTCCGGGTAAAATTTTACCTCGAAATGCTTATGAACAGGCGATTATGCAGAAATCCGGAATTCCCGAAGATAAAAATCTTTCAAACAGCATCACATCGACAATTAGCTGGATGAGTGTAAATCCAGTGGGAATGTTTTACGGAGTTACAAATAATAATTATATCTCCGGAAGAACGAATTCAATAGCTTTTCATCCTTCAAATCCAAATATAATTTATATTGCCGCTGCTCAGGGTGGTGTCTGGAAAACAACGGATGGTGGTGTAAACTGGACTGTACTTACAGACAATTTAGGCTCCATTTCAAGCGGTGATATTGCAATAGATCCTTCGGATCCGAATATCCTTTATTACGGAACCGGTGAGCTGAATTATTCATTAGACTGCCAGTACGGAGACGGAATTTACAAATCAACAAATGCAGGTATATCATGGAATAAAATTGCGACAAGTTCTTTTATCGGAACATATATCGCGAAAATAATTATTGATCCTTCTAATTCGAATAATGTTTATTGCGCAGGCAGTAGCGGAGTTTTTAAATCAACAAATGCAGGCATTAACTGGACAAATTTTCTCACAATAAATGCCTCCTCTCTGCTAATGAACCCTTCCAATCCGGCAGTCCTGTATACGTCATCCGGTTCAGGACAAAGTTTTATATACAGATCAATAAATGCCGGACTTACCTGGCAATTGCTTACGGATGGATTAACTATATCTTCCGGAAGACGCACTCAGCTTGCAATATCTCCCGACAATCCGAATTATATTTATGCAAGCATTGCTTCTACAAGCGGAGCATTACTTGGATTATACAGGACAACTAACGGCGGTGATAACTGGACCCTTCAGAATTCCTCAACTAATTATATGAGTTCGCAGGGATGGTACGATAATGCTGTAACAGTCGTTCCGGGTGATCCCAATAGTGTATTGGCAGCAGGATTGGATGTTTATCTTTCGACAAATGGCGGAGTAACCCTTTCCCAAAAGACATCATGGTCAACAGGCAATACGAATAATTTTTCTCATGCTGATGTTCACTATCTTACATATCACGGGTCAGTTCTTTATTGTTGTTCTGATGGCGGAGTTTACAAATCGACGGACAATGGAACAAGCTGGACAGATCTGAATGCAAAAATTTCAACCCTGCAGTTTGAAAGCGCAGATTATGATCCGACGAATATTCAAAAGATATACGGAGGCTGTCAGGATAATAATAAGCAAACTACTACAAACAGCGGATTTGTATGGCTTCAGCGTACTACGGGGGACGGAGGTTATACAATAGTAGATCCTGTAACTACAAATTATGTTTACGGACAATATGTAAATGGCTCAATACAGCGCTCGGCAAATTCGGGCGTTAGCTTCACAAATATCACACCCAGCGGATCATCCGGCGGTTTATTCTATAATCCATACGAAATGGCTCCCGGTGATCACAATACAGTTGTATTTGCAAGAGCAGATGTTTGGAAAACTACGACTATTCAGACTGCATCTACATCGAGCGGATGGACACAGATTGCAGTATCCGGTGTGATTGGAGGAAATGCATCAGCTATCGGAATCAGCAAGACAGACCCTGATAAAATATATATCGGGACAAGTAACGGGAAAATTAGCGTTACGACAAACAACGGAGCTAACTGGACCCTGCATACAGGATTTCCTTATGTAAGCGATCTTTGGGTTGACTTCAACGACGATAATATATGTTATGCCGCATGCGGCGGAGCTACTCCTGACAGACACATATTTAAGACATCAGACGGAGGATCAAACTGGGTCAGCATCACGGGCAATCTTCCAAATATTGGTTTTAATAGTATTGCTTTAAGACAGACGTCTCCGCGCATGATATTCGTTGGTTCGGATCTGGGAGTTTTCCAGTCTACAAATGAAGGAGTAAATTGGGTTACTTTCAATACAGGATTTCCCAATGTAGAAGTTTATGATTTAAAATATAAAGAAGTTCCGAAGATACTTCTTGCGGCCACACACGGCAGGGGATGTTTCACTTTCGATGTTAGCACGATAGTTAGTATTAAAAATGCGAATGAAATTCCGGATAAATTCGCCCTTTTCCAAAATTATCCAAATCCTTTTAACCCTTCTACAACAATTAAATATGAGATACCAGCGAAGGGCTTTGTTTCAATAAAAATATATGACGTTTTAGGTAATGAACTTTCCTCAGCAATTAATAGGGAGCTTCAGGCAGGGAGCTACGAGTATTCATTCGACGCATCAAAATATACAAGCGGAGTATATTTCTACAGATTGATTGCAGGAGATTACGAAGATACGAAGTCAATGATGCTTGTTAAATAAGAATTATTTTTGATTCAATTACTTTTTGTTTTACAGAAAATTATACCTTCTGAATAATTGTAAAATATTTACTTTTAATATCCTTTCAAAACAGACAAATACTTCCTCAAAAGAAAAAGTAAAAGCTTTCTGTATAGCTCTTTCTACTATTCTCTTCTTTTTAATCTATGGCACTAATTGTTACGTGTTCGGAATATCAGGCGAAAGCCGGTTTCTGACATTTTCCGATCTACATTTTGATCCGTTTTATGATACTAATTTAATCAGACCACTTATAAATTCGGATTACCAAAAGTGGAATGATATATTCTTAAGTTCTGAACAAAAGCAGGTAAGTTCATACGGGAAAGATTCCAATTTTCCATTATTAATTTCCGCTCTTGAGGATATGAAATCAAGAATACCCGGTCCTGACTTCATAATAATTACCGGTGACTTTATGGCGCATAACTTTAATGAGAATTTTATTAAGTATTCCGGAACAGCAAATACTGATTCATTAAATTTATTTATAAAAAAAAACATGCAGTTTGTAACGTGGACTATTTTGAAATATTTTCCACAAACACAAATATTTCCTGCTTTAGGTAATGATGATGCCGATTGCGGCAATTACATGGTGGACCAAGAGGTACTTTTTTAAAAATGCTTTCGGAAGTTTGGCAGCCGTTTGTAAAGACAAATTATAATGAGCGATCATTAAAGAAAACTTTTTCTAAAGGTGGTTACTGTAAATTGGAATTTCAACTTTCAAAGAATACGAAGCTGCTTGTTCTTAATACGATTTTCTTTTCTAAAAATTATGTGAACAAATGCGGCGATTCTCTGCTTGATCCCGGAGATAAAGAGCTTGAATGGTTAAGAAAAAACCTTGAACAGAGCAAACAAAAACATAACAGAATATGGCTCTCGTATCATATTCCTCCCGGCATAGATGTTTACGGAACAATTAACGGCAAAGGAAATTGCGAAGAAAGGATTCTTCCTGTCTGGAAAAAGAATTACAATGACGAATTCCTTAATATCATTAAAGAATATTCAGATATAATCGAGTTAAGTTTTGCAGGACATTTTCACCGGGATGATTTCAGAATTATTTATAAAGATAAAATACCGGTCTCATATATTCATCTTGCACCTTCTATAAGTCCTGTTTATTATAACAATCCTGGGTATCAGGTTTTTACATATCAGAAATCAGATTTCGGACTTCTGGATTATGAGACATATTTTATAGAAAATCTTTCAGCGAACGGTTTGATCAACTGGAGAAAGGAATATGATTTCAGGGACAGTTATAATCAAACTTCTCTTTCATTGAGTTCCTTAAATAGTATAAACAGTCTTATTTTATCTGACAGTACTTACAGAGCAACTTATATTAAATACTATTCGGTAAGTAACATTAAATCATTTCAGGGAGATTATACAACCTGGTACTATAATTGGTGCGGACTTGGACATTTAACAACTGAGGAATATGCGAAATGTTTATGCGTTGACTCAACCGGCGCAAAATAAGATGAACTCCGGAATAAAATTTTATTCATTAAGTGTTTTATATAAAAAATCTATATTATTTAGAGTGAAAGTTTTTAATGAATACTGATACAAAACAAAATGAAGAAAAAAAATTAGCTGCTGCAAAGGCAACCGGGTTTGTAAAAAACGGAATGATAATCGGATTGGGTACCGGATCAACAGTTTATTTTGCAGTACAGATATTGGGAGGCCTTGTAAAGACCGGTCTAAAAATCAGAGCAGTATCAACATCTGATTGGACGACCCGGCTGGCACAATCCTCCGGAATATCTTTGATATCGATTGACGAAGCAAATGAAATTGATTTATCAATTGACGGGGCGGATGAAATTGACAAAGATTTCAATGGTATAAAAGGCGGTGGAGGCGCATTGTTATTTGAAAAAATTGTTGCTCTTTCATCAAAACGAAATATCTGGATTGTTGATGAAAGTAAGATGGTACAAAAGCTGGGAGATTTTCCTTTGCCTGTTGAAGTAATACCTTTTGGTTTTAAAAGAGTTTTTAAAATATTTAGCGAAAGAAATTTAAATCCTGTTATTCGAAAAAAAGAGAATTCATATTATTTTACAGACAGCGGGAATTTTATTTTTGATCTGCATCCGGGATTAATAGATGACGTGGAACAACTCAATGTAGACCTTAAATTAATAAACGGAGTAGTGGAAACCGGGTTATTCATAAATGTAGTTGACACAATTATTGTCGGGAAAAATAATTCAGTTAATATAGTTAATAAACCATCTTCTTAATTTAATTTCAAAAAATGAGAACAGAAAGTTATGAGTTTTTGGAAAGATACATCAATAACGCTTCACCCACCGGCTATGAATCTGCCGGACAAAAAATCTGGCTGGAGTACATAACTCCATATATTGACACATATATGCCCGATACTTACGGGACCATGGTTGGCATAATAAATCCTGATGCTGAATACAGGGTGGTAATAGAAGCTCATGCAGATGAAATTTCATGGTATGTAAATTATATCAGTGATGAAGGTTATATATATGTAATAAGGAATGGAGGCTCTGACCACCAGATTGCTCCTTCAAAAAGAGTTAACATTCATACTAAAAAAGGAATTGTGAAGGCTGTATTCGGATGGCCCGCAATCCACGTGAGGCATGGCCGCAAAGAAGAACATCCGTCATTAAAAAATATTATTCTTGATTGCGGCTGCAAGTCAAAAAAAGAAGTTGAAGCGCTCGGGGTCCATGTAGGCTCGGTAGTTACTTACGTGGATGAAATTATGATGCTTAACGACAGATATTATGTCGGAAGAGCATTAGACAACCGGATCGGAGGATTTATGATTGCTGAAGTATCGCGGATGATCAGGGAAAAAAAGAACAAGCTGGGATTCGGGCTGTATGTTGTAAATGCCGTGCAGGAAGAAGTCGGCCTTAGAGGCGCCGAAATGATTTCACGAAGACTAAATCCTAATGTAGCAATAATTACAGACGTAAGCCACGATACTCAATCTCCGCTTTATAAAAAAGAAACTATGGGAGACATTTCATGCGGTAAAGGTCCGATTCTAACCTACGGTCCTGCAGTTCAGAACAACCTTCTTGAAATGATAATAAATACAGCAAAGAAAAAAAAGATTCCATATCAGCTTGAGGCTGTTTCGCGGTTAACCGGGACAGATACGGATGCATTTGCTTATTCGTCTGATGGCGTTGCATCGGCTTTGATCGCACTGCCTTTAAAATATATGCACACAACTGTTGAATCAGTTCATAAGGATGATATTGATAATTTAATAAAGCTGATGTATGAATTCATAATTCAGCTTAAGGCAGGTTATGATTTCAGATATATAAAGTAAGAGCCTCTTGAAGAATTAACGGGGAAGATGTATTTCGGAAACTTAAATCAAATTAAAATAACAAAATGAAAATTGAAAACTCAAAAATTCTAATTACGGGCGGGAGTTCCGGAATTGGAAAGGCAACGGCAAAGCTCTTATCCGATAACGGTGCTAAGGTAGGGATTACGGGAAGAGACAAATCCAAGCTTGAAGAAGTAGCTAAAGAAATAAATGCGCTGGCAATTCATGCAGATGTTTCAAAAGAAAATGATATTGAATCTACATATAAAATATTCCTGGATAAGTTCGGAGGACTCGATTGTCTTGTAAATAATGCTGGTATTGGTGAATTTCCAAAGCTTCAGGACATTACCCTGGAAGCTTTTATAAGAGTTTATTCCGTGAATGTTTTCGGCGCGGCATTAATGGCGAAAAAGGCAGCGGAAATTTTTAAGAAACAAGATCACGGGAACATCATCAATATTGCTTCGACTGCTGCACTTAAAGGATTTTCAAACGGCAGTATCTACTCGTCATCAAAATTTGCTTTAAGAAGCATGACCGAATGCTGGCAGGCGGAATTACGACCATTCAATATCCGTGTAATGCAGATTAATCCAAGTGAAGTTACAACAGCTTTCGGAAATAAGGAAAGAACCGAAAGGGCAGAAAACGCTAAGAAACTTACAAGCAATGAGATTGCACATTCGATTATGTCAATGCTTGAAATGGATGATCGTGGAATGATACCCGAGGTAACAGTATGGGCAAGAAATCCTTTTGAAAAAAAATAAAAATTTTGGATTAGCCTGTGATTTATTAGAAGTAAGGAATTTTATCTTTGCACGAGTTCAGGCTGGAATTTTGATTCTTGAATTCAAAAAATCCGAAGCATTCTTCCAGAGTAATTTTTCTTTGAGTTCCCGGTTATTCTCAAACATAGTTTCAATTAGTTTTCCCGGATAATTTTCTCCAAGAGGAAAAGGGTAATCTGAGCCAAGAACAATTTTATCATGACCCATAAGTTCAACCAGGTAATTTAAAGCCTTCTCGTCATGAACAAGTGAATCAAGATAAAATTTCCCAAGGTATTCTCTCGGATTGATTTTATTGTCTACAGCAACAAGGTCAGGTCTCGTTTTGAAGCCATGCTCAATTCTGCCGATAGTAAAAGGGAACGATCCTCCTCCGTGAGAAAAACATACTTTTAGTTTTTTTAACCTTTCAAAAACTCCGCCGAAAATCATGGAACAAATTGCGAGTGAAGTTTCTGCCGGCATGCCTACAAGCCAGGGAAGCCAGTACTTAGGCATTTTTTCTTTACCCATCATATCCCAGGGATGAACGAACACGGCAGCCCCTAATTCTTCAGCGGCCTGAAATACTGGAAATAAATTTTCGTTGTCGAGATTCCATTCATTAACATGGGAGCCGATTTCAATACCTGAAAAACCTAATTCTTTTACACAACGTTCTAATTCTCTGATTGCAAGCTCAGGCGACTGCATCGGCAAAGTTGCAAGTCCTGCGAATCTGTCCGGATAATCGGCAACAACAGATGCAATATGATCATTAAGGAATTTTGCCAGGTCTAAAGTATCTTTTGCCTTGGCCCAATAGCTGAACATTACCGGAACAGTTGACAATACCTGCATGTCCACATGAGTTTGAGCACAATCCATAAGCCGGGTTTGTGCATCCCAGCAATTGCTTTGTATTTCACGAAAAATTTTCCCGTCTATCATCATTTTAGCGCAGCAGGGCTTGTAATGATCGAGACTAACAAATCCACCATACCCGTATTTTTCCTTTAGATCAGGCCAATTCTCAGGTAATATGTGTGTATGAATGTCAATCTTCATTTTTACTTAAGGTCGGAGTAACAAAACATTGATAGTTTATAATTTATGTTTATTTTTTAATGGGCGGTTCCATTACCGCCCCGCAGTTCTTACAGGTGCGCAGATCTTTTGAATCGTAAAATTCTTTTAGTAAAGGGGGGAGCTGAGATACTATATCAGTAAGTTTAAAAAATTTTTCATAAAGTTTAGTATGGCAATTCTCACAATACCATTGAAAACCGTCAAGTTCATCGGAGGATCTTTTTCTTTCAACGACCAGTCCTATAGTATTCTCTCCTCGTCTTGGTGAATGAGGGATTTTCGACGGAACATAAAAAATTTCTCCTTCTTTAACAGTATACAAATTCTCTTTTCCGTCTTCTACAATGCCAACATTAATATCCCCCTCTACCTGATAAAAAAACTCCGGTCCTTCCTGGAAATGGTAATCCTTTCTGGAATTCGGACCTCCAACTACCATTACTATAAAATCGCCGTCATAAATACATTTATTTCCAACGGGCGGTTTCATTAAGTGCCGGTTTTCTTCAATCCATTTTTTGAAATTAATAGGTTGTAACATTTTAACTCCTCCCGAAATTTAAATTTAGTTTTAACTTAATATAGATATTCAAAAATATCTATAAACTAATTTCTCTTTCATGACTCTTTTGAGATGTCATTCCGGTAATCTTTAGGCCGGTTACCCTCAGATTCTTAAAACTTATCAATAATACCCTTAGAATAGAAGAATAGCAGAATAAAATTAGGACACTAATCTAATTTATATTTCCTGTGAAGATTTTTTACAATCTGATATGAAGCATAAGCAAATATTAGTCCGACAAATACATCAATAGTGTAATGGGCTTTCTGCAGGATTACAGAAATGCCAACAATTATAGTAGCAAAGAGGAAGCAGAACTTCAGATACCGGTTTTTTGACACCAGGAAAAGCATAAAAGCAGTAGAAGTGTGACCTGAAAAGAATAAATCCTTTATGATTTTTTTTCCGGTACCAAGCAGGAAAACGACAGGGTCCTGCAGATCAATGCATCCCACCGGAGGGTCAAGAGGAACGAGATACATTGCAAGCATTCTGAAAAAAACCATGAGAATATAAGTCTGAAAAGCGGTCATCAGTAATCGAGGATCAAAACTGAACGAAATCAAGCCTACTATTAACGAAGAATAAATTGAAAAAAAGATCAGCGGGTTTAAATTTATTGGATCAAAATATTTAAGAATAGGGTCCTCTATTACCGCACCCGGTCTTGTTTCATTAAAAACAAGATACCTGCTGAAGCAATAAACAGTTGTTATCAGAATTAAGAACGTTAAAATAAATTCGATTCGAAGCGATGGATTTGCAAGAATATGTTTCCACTTGAGGGAAAATTTTGTTTTTGACAAATGGCGGAAGGATTTATATATGAAAAGTAAAATGAAATTTAATATTTATTTTTACCAACCCGGGATACCAATATAGCAATTTGTCCTGCATGGTACGCCTGATGAAGATGCCATGCCATAATTACTTTGTCTTTAGTTTTAAAATAATCTGTTTCATAATTTTTGACCATTGAATGAGGCTCATTTAATTCTTTATCAGTCAAGCCGGAATAAATTTCCAAATTCTTTTCACTAACTTTTTTCCATGCTTCTTTTAATTTTGAAACTGAAGGATAAATTTCTGCCTTCTGAAGCTTGCTGCCCTGTCCAAACACTTCTGTATATTCAGGAAATAAAAGTTCTCCTTTTCCCAGAAACACAGAAAAATCATCATCGGAAACAACCAGATGCCCTAATATCCATATACCGGTATTTTTTCCCGGTGAAAGCTCTAAGTTGTATTCTTCGTCTGACAAAGCATTAAGCTGCCCATCTACCCATTCAAGCATCATCCGGTATTGTTTCAGATATTGCTGAACTAAAACATTTTCCATTAATATTCGAAATATTCTTCATAGAACTTTTTTGACAGGTCTAGATTATTCACATGAAGGTGAAGATGATTTAACTCCATATATCCCAATCAGGAATTAACTGTTATATTTTCTGAAGGCAGCAAGTCAAGGAAGTGCCATATATTGCAATAAAAATCACCGGGACCAAAATAATCTTTACCTACTCTTCTTATATTTCCATCATCCTTTTTTTCAAAAACCGAAACTCCCGGCCAGTAATTATGTTTTCCTTCCTTAATGAAGTCATATCCCATATCAAAAATAAATTCAGTGCCCGCTGCAGAATATGACTTAAAAGACCAATCCCTGGAATCCGCAAATTCTTTATGAACTTCGGGTTTATCTGGGCAAACCAGTACAAAAGCTGATTTCTTCTCAATTTCTTTGTAAGTGTCCTTGAACCCGTCAGCCCACATTGTGCAGTAAGGACATGACTTACCCATGTTATGTATTAAAATAAGGTTCTGTTTGTCACCGAACATTTCGGAGAGCTTAACATCCTTGCCTTCCCTGTCCTTTAAAGTATAATCCTTTACTTCCATATCTGCAAGCTTTGAATTAAGCTCAATTTTTTTCTTTCTACTTTCTTCAATTTGTTTTTCAATTCCTTCAATCTCCTTCTGAATCTTTGCAGCTTCCTCAGAGGATAAATTATTTGTGCTCATGATTATGTTTTAAGTTTTAACAAAATTTTAGCTATACTTTGGATTAACAAGCTGGAACCAGTTTCCATCGGGATCTGTGAACGTCAGGCAGGTTTCGGATCCGTCGGTTCCTTTGAATACAAGTCTCCGCGATAACAATTCCATTTTAGTTTCCTCAAGATTATCAGTATATAAAACAAATCCGGTATTGGAATCTTTATATTGATCGGTTTGAAGTAAATTTTTTCCAGGCCGAAGTAGAAATTCATTATTACCAAATTTGAGCCAGACATATTTTTCATTCTGAATTTCTGTTATTTCAAATCCTAAAACATGTTCATAAAACTCCTTGGCTTTTAATGGGTCGGTTACGAAAACTTCAATATGGCCGAATCTCATCATTCAGAAAATATTTTTTTAATAATAATAATTTATATTAAAATAACTATCTTGAGTCATTTTGAAAAAAATTAAATTTTGATCAATCAACAACCGAAGCAAGTTTTTTTAATCTTTCCACTCTTTCCTTCTCGTATTCAGCAAGCCAGATATCCTTCGAAAGAATTTCAAAGGCTAATTTAAAGTATGGACCTGCGGCGTTAGTATTGCCATTTGCCAGATAACACTCCCCCAGCTCTTCATATACATATCCGTCCGGCTCCAATTTTTTTTCTTCAATCTCATTTAATATCAATAACTGCCGTTCAAGCGCTTCATCAATTCTATTCATTGAACGCAAAGTTCGCGCCACACTCCATTTGGCAATAATTAAACCCCGTTCGGTTTTTCTTTCGCTGTGCCAGATAACATTTTTTTCGAACAGCTCAATCGCATCGTCATATTTGCCCGTATCATGATATGTCCATGCCGAATTATTGTATAAAGAACCGAGCCATTTCTTAGACTTATCATCATCTGAATTTTCTGCCTGCACTATTGCTTTTTGATTCCATCTGAGCGCTTCCTTAGGTTCTTCAATAATTCCCATCATGTGTGCAGCATCTATTGCATAAAAATCCTGGTTGTTTTCATTTGCAAGTTTATAAGCTTCAAGAAATAAATTCTTCGATTTTTGTTTTTGCTTTGAAGAATTATACACTCTTCCTCTTTCTAAATAGTATCTTATTTCAGCAACAGGATACTCATTGTTTAAACTTTTTTCGACTTCATTCAGGATTAAGTGTGCTTCATCGAACTTCATCTGCAGTCCCAGAGTACGGGCAATTTGAGTGAGCAGTTCAAGATAAGAAGGTGTGTTATTTGTGTCTTTAACTTTTGGCAGAATTTTACGGAATTTTTTTTCGGTTTCTGAAGGGTTATTGTAGTCCCACAAGCTGTCAAAGTTGTAAATATCCGGATTTGCGGATGATATCTTTGTTTCCATTAAGTAATTCAGATTATTTATACAAAATAGAATAACTGAACTAAATATTCAATTAAAAGTTGTGTTAAAATGCTGCCTTTCTAAAAATAATTTGCAATCACTCAGGGATATGAGCGGTAAGTAATTCAAAAATGTCATCAGGAAGTTATCGGTACAAAAATCCGCTCAATCAAAAAGTCTAAGTGAAATATCTGCTGAGAGATGACTGAGAGAAAAAATAATACAGGCATCAGAATTAAGGCAGCGCCAGTAAAAAAATTGGAATTTAAGTTATTGATTTCATTTTGAGTTCCTTTCATTGCAATTTATAATGGTTAGTAAATTAAGTCAGAATTATTTTCCAGATTCACTTAATAATTCCGGAATGATTTTCAGTTAATCAGTTATAATTTTTTCTTTTTTATTGTATGAACAATTTGATGCCACCCAGAATAAAAGAGTGAATGCGGAAACGAAAAACGGAAAAATACCGTACAGAGTGTCTGAATTGGAATGTGAATGCCTGTCAACGGCAATAAAAACGGTAGTACAAAATATTAAAGTAAGAATGTAGAAGGTAATTCCGATTGCTGATACAGGGATGTAGATCCATCCGGCTTTTCTGAACCATTGAGTTTTCATAATAATATGATTTGGTTTGTTTAAGATAAATTATTAAAGGTTATTTTTTTGTATTAATTTTTCGAGTGCATTAAGATGATTGTTAAAAGCTTTTTTTCCTGTCGGCGTAATAAAGTAAGCAGTGTTGGTCTTTTTACCAACTAACTTTTTTTTTATGCGGATATATTTATTTTTTTCCAATGAGGCAACATGGCTGGCAAGATTACCGTCGGTCACATCAAGTAATTGCTTTAAATCATTGAAAGCAACAGATTCGTTTACTACCAGTATTGACATTACTCCCAGCCGTATTCTGCTCTCCAGTACCCTGTCAAGATTATCAATTATATCTTTCACGGTTATGCCTTTTCATATTTTATGTAAACATATGTTCCATAAAGTAAATGCAGTATCCCGAATCCTATAAACCAAATCAGCAGAGGATAAACAGTTACGAAAGCCGAAAAAATACCGAGGCAAATTTCCAGTATCCCCAGCTGTGCAATTTCGTTAAATGTAAACTTGCTGACATTTACCAGTGCAAGACCATAGAAGATCAGCATTGAGGCAACGATCAAAAAGTATAATCCATAATAAAAAAGTATCCAGCAGAAAATTCCGCCTGTAAAAAGAAATATAAAGTGATTAAGAAATACTCTTCTCGCCATGGCATCCCAAAAAATTATATTTTTCTTCTTTGCTTTTCTTGATGAGAAAAATAATGCGGAGGCAAGTGCAAGCAGGAATACAATTAACAAAAGTAAAATAATAAAGAAAACATTTGTACCATCTTCGTGGTGAGGAACAACGATACTCTTAGCCTGGTCAAAAAAACCAATCTTCAGATAAAGACTTGCCACGACACAACCTAGCATTGCAATGACTCCGGCTGCTATTCCTGCAATCCCGCTCAGAGATACGAATTTCGAAGATCTTTCCATCAACCCCCTGATTTCATTTATTGTATCAAGGTGTTCGCTGCCGTTTGTATTCATTTTTAATTTAGAATATGAATTAGAAAGTACTTTGTAGTACAAAGTTAAATCAAATAAATTTATTTGTCAATAATGAAAAAAGATCTTAGGATTTAATTTCAGTTATTTTTATATAAACCAATTTTATTTATTCGTAGATGTTTAGCTTATCATTAGCCTTTACCCCCTTAATTAATATTAGTAATTTTATGTCAAATTTTCTGGAAATGAGTTTCTCTAAAATAGGTTTCGGATGTTACAGGATCGTCGGGAGAGATGATGTACATTACAAGGCATTGGTCAAAGCTCTTACCGAAGGGGTAGAACTTATCGATACCTCTGCAAACTATTCTGACGGAGAAAGCGAACTCCTTGCCGGGAAAGTTGTAAATGATTTGATAAGTGACGGAAAGTTAAAAAGGGAAAACATTACTGTTGTGACCAAAGGGGGTTATATTCAGGGACAGAATTACCGTCTCGCAGTAAAATTAAAACAGGAAGGAAAGCCCTTTCCCGATACTGTTGAATATGCCGAGGGACTGTGGCACTGCATTCATCCTGATTTTTTGAAAGATCAATTGAGCCGGCAGCTGCACAGATTAAGAATAGATTATATTGATGTATATCTTCTCCATAATCCGGAATATTATCTTAACCTGGCTAAGAAAAATAATATAGATCGCAATGATGCCAGGGAAATATATTATAAAAGAATTAAGAAAGCATTTGAATTCCTGGAAAAAATGGTCGTCGAAGAAAAAATAAATAGCTATGGGATATCTTCCAATACATTTGTTACCTATGAGAATGAATATGATTTTACTTCACTGGAAAAAGTTTTAGACATTGCCAATTCAATTTCTATAAATAATCATTTTAAGGTTATACAATTCCCCTTTAATTTGTTTGAAGCTGGTGCAATTCTTATCAAGAATCAGATCAATAATACCGAAACAATTCTTGAACTTGCAAACAGGATTGGGATAAAAGTACTGACTAACCGTCCTCTGAACGTTATTACTTCCAATGGTCTCATCCGGCTTTCGGAATTTAATCCGGAACAATTCCTGGAAAAGGATTTTATAAAACAAATTAAACTTGTTACCCTGATGGAAGATGATCTGATAAATGAAAAGTTAAAAGAAGAAAATTTAACCCCGGAAGATTTTACCCGGGCAAAAAAATATCTGGCATTTGGTAAATTAATTGATGAAAACTGGAAGTTTTTTGGAAGCATAGAACATTATAATGATGTTGTATTCCAGCTTTTTGCACCTCGTATAGATTTTCTTACAAATTTATTTAACGAAAAGGTAATCAATGAAAATGTTAATGATTTTTATCATAGATATATAAAGGAGTGTTACCGTCTACTAAATTTTGTCAGTAACTATTATAAATTAAGAGCAGCAAAGAGAAGCATCTTTATAAATAAATTAATAAATGAAAATCTTGATGAAGAGTTTCATAGTCTGACCCTTTCACAAAAAGCTATTTTGCTTTTGAGCTCTGTCGAAGGAGTTACCACAGTTCTTGCTGGCATGAGAAAAGAAGTCTATGTTGACGACGTTCTCAAAATTCTCAATCTGCCGAAAATTAAAAATGCAGGAGAAATAATAAAACGTGTATCGAAGGAAATTGAAAATGCTGCCGCAAAATAATACAATATGATCTTTGGCAATTGCCGGTCAGCTACCTTAATTGTAAAATTATCTATAAATAATCACTCATAATTAATCCTGGACAAAAAACAGAAATTTAGAATCCTCGTAATCAGCTTATTAAGCATCATTATCCTGATATTAATATATTTTTACCTTTCTGCCGGTAAAACTTCCTCAAAAATAAATTCCCCGGACGCCGTATTAACTCCTACTACTAATGAAAAAATTGAAAATGATATTGATTCAATTCTTCTGACTTTCGGAATCAGAAAAGAATGGATGAAAGATAATTCTGACAGGGAAAAAAGAAAGAAAAATCAATCAACCGCTACTGAATTTTCCCGGGAAATATTAATACCACCTGATTTGCCAACGATAGAATTAAATTATGAAATTTCAAACTACCTTACTTTAAAAAATCTTAAAGAAAACGTATATGAAGAGCCAAAAAGCAAAAATGTTGACATTAACATTTTTTCCATCCGGGATACTGTTATGTCGCAGCTTAGGAGTTTAAAGTTTACATATTCCGACTCAATAAGAAGAAAGACCGCGGAGGTTTGTTTAGTAATTGACAGCCTTGACTCATATGGTTTGAACGATGCGGAAAATATTCTTGGTAATACGCAGGAATTCTCCGTCTTCCTTTCACCAGGAAACGATAAGGCGGAATATCAATCGAAGATAATTGAATTGAAAAGAGACTATCTGCTAAAATTTTCGGTTGGTGATGAAGATGATGTTGATGCTGACTTCAAATCTGACATGAAAGAAAGCTTGTGGATGTCCAAAATAAAATCAATTTCTTTGAATTTCCCTCAGGTTAGCGGAATAATTCTTTATAATAAGAAAAATATTAGTGATTTTAATAAAAAAATAACCGAAGAAATGATTAAAAATAATCTTAAGGTATACCCGGATACTGTTTTTACTGATCAAAGACGGGGAGAAGATAAAGTTAACATGCTCTTTGAAGACATAATTTCAAAAACAAAGGACGGAAAGAAGTTTTTATTTTATGACATTAATATGTCTCCGAGCGATTTCAGCAGTTATGATAAACAGGTGTATGTCCTGAAAAAATTGGGATATAAGTTTTCAAACTTCAGAGAACTAATGAAAAAGATGAATGACGTTTATGAAAAAACTGCGAAAGAAAAATCAAAAATTTGATAAGCTAAAATACTATGACACAAAATGAAATTTATATGAATTATGCTTTTAAGGAAGCGGGCAAAGCATATACTAAGGAGGAAATCCCTATTGGCTGTGTTATTGTATTTCAAAATTCGATAATAGCAAAGACTCATAACCAGGTTGAATCATTGAAGGATCCGACAGCACATGCAGAAATTCTTGCGATCACATCTGCTGCTGAATATTTGCAGTCAAAACAGCTTGTTGGTTGCAGCATGTATGTTACACTCGAACCATGTGCTATGTGTGCAGGTGCGATTGTTCTTGCGAAAATAGAAAATCTGTTCTTCGGGGCTTATGATTTAAAAAGCGGCGCTTGCGGGAGCGTTCTTAATATTGCATTTAACAAATCACTGAATCATAGTTGCAATATTACCGGAGGAATAATGGATGACAAATGCGGAGAAATATTAAGAGCTTTTTTCAGAGTAAGAAGATGATAACGATGATTCTACTCCATTCTTAACTTAATCATTTCATTTGCCAATTCTATATATTCTTTAATCGAAACACTTTCTGCCCTTCTGGAAAAATCAAAATCAATGCTTTCAAATGAAATGTTATTTAATTCAAACATATTTTTCAACGAATTTTTCATAATCTTTCTTCTTTTGCCAAAGCTTTCCTTTACCAGGGTCTTGAAGAATCTCATTTCTTTTACTGGCAGGGGATTTTTTATAAAGTCAAGTTTCACTACTGAAGAAACCACCTTAGGTTTCGGAAAGAAAGCTGTAGGAGGCACATTAAACAAAATCTTTGGTAAAGTGAAGAGCTGCGTATTTATTGCAAGGATGCCGTAGTCTTTTGTTCCGGGATTTGCAGTCAGCCGGCAGGCAACTTCTTTTTGCATCATCATCACTGCGGAATCTAATTTATCGCTTGATTCAAATAATTTGAATAATATTTCACTCGTAAGGTTATAAGGAATGTTTCCTATGACTTTTATTTTTCCATGGGTAAGAAAAGATTCGTCATTTAAATTTATATTGAGAAAATCGTCATGGATTAATTTTATTTTTTCACCATATTCTGAATTTAATTTTTCAAAAATAGACTTATCAATTTCGACTGCAAAGAAATTCGTTGAAAGTCCACATAGTAGCTCTGTAAGAACTCCCTGACCGGGACCGATCTCAATAACAGTTTCTCCGGGTTTTATTTCCAGTGAATTGACAATTTTATTTGCAATATTTTTATCAACAAGAAAGTTTTGGCCGAGAAATTTCTTGGGTCTGTAAAGATCATATTTTTCTTTATTTGATATCAAGTAAAAGTAGTTTTATTCGGCAGGCTCAAGAGCAAGAAGCTTTAAATTTTCTTTTTTCAGGTCCTCAAAGTCTGTGGATACTTTTTTATAATCTCCGTTAAGCCAGAGCCTTGCCTGGTCATTGTAGTTTCTATGTAATGGCTGCCCCGATTCCCCGGTCGGAATTATTGACAAATATCTTTTTATATTTGAAAGATCAATGATCATGCGCATAGAAGGTCCGAGATAGCTTTCAAACTCCGAAGTCTTCAGAGAATTTGAAAAACTATATTCCTGGTTATTAATGGTAGTTCCATTGCCAGCTATCTTAAAGGGTCCGATATTCAGCATTGAGCTTAAAGATGGAACTATACCCAAAGGATGCTTCATATATACTTTATGAACTTCACCCCACTGCCATTTATTAATATCCGGACCGTATTTTGCAATCGATTCGGAAACTGCATCATAAAAGCTCTTACGCAAAATTTGTTCTTTTGAAAAATTATTTTCAAATAATACCGATGAACTTTGCTTTAACAGTTTAGCGGTATTTCGTACCGAAATATTCTTCAGAAAAAGATAATTCTCAAAAAGTTCATCACCCATTGCATCTTTATAAAGATTCTTATATAGCTGTATTTCGAATTGAGCAAACAATGTGGCAGGAATGCTGTTAGTTTTAAACTCAAAGTCCCATTGCTTCAGGAGATTCAAATAGACCTTTACGTCATTAGTCAGGTTAGAGCTGTCTCCGAAAGCTTCAAATAAAAATCCGCAGAAATCTTTAGCCTGAATACTGTAAACATCATTCTGCATAAGAATGATTTCATCTTCGCTAATTACAGGATTCGATTTTATCAGGTCTTCTATTCTCCCCGCCCGGTACGGAGGCTCATATAAATCCGATATGTAATATTTATAATTTTTCTGAGGCTTATTATTTGCAGCAACTATGAAGCCCTCCTTTGGATTGATTGAATTTGGCAATTCATCAAAGGGAATGAATCCGGACCATGCTGAAACTGCAGATGGATAAAAGGCAATGCTTTCGTCGGACATGCTTGTTCGCACAGGTACCAGCCCGGCCGAATGGAAAGCAATATTACCTGTGGTATCAGCATATACAAAATTCAATGCAGGCGCTCCATAAGTCTTCAGGGCATTTTTGAATTCATTCCAATTGGAAGAGTTATTGATATTATAAAATGCTTCAATTTCATCTGTTAATTCAAAGCCTGTCCATTTAAAAGCAAGAATTTCCTCCCGATTATCTGATTTGAAACTCTGGTTTATTGTGAATCCAGTTTTTTCAAGGTTTGAAACTACAGGTCCTATCTTTGTAGAATAGGCAGTAAAGGAATATTCATCAGGAACATCTTTTATTTTTATGTTTTCTACAGAACTGTCAAGGCTTAGAGCTTCATTCTTATAAATATATTTATTTGAACCGGCAGAATCTTTTTTTAAAATAAAAAAATCGGCATCGTCACACATCAAATTTGTGACACCCCAGCTTATTACATCATTGTGTCCCACAGCAATGCCGGGAACTCCGGGAATTGAAAACCCGCATATACTATATTTTTTTTGGTTATTGTACAAGCTTACTTCATACCATTTGCATGGAACCAGGAGAGCAAGATGAGGATCATTGGCCAGAACAGGCTTTCTGCTTTCGGACTTATTTCCTGCAATTACCCATGAGTTGCTGCCCGTATGAGTCCCTTCAATGCCAAAGAAAGCTCTGTATTGTTTTGATATATCAAAATAATTTTTACCAAGAACACCGATAGAAGAGTAACTTTTTCCCGTTTGTTCATTTAATAAATTATCTTCTGCTGTACTTTTATTTTTAAGGTAATTTTTTTTTGATTTTGAAGTGTCACTCTTTACCTTTTCATATTCGTTCTTAACAATAAAAGGAGCATCTTCGGGATAATCGGGGAAAAAATCTTTTGCTTTTTCGATCCCGAATTTTTTTACGATCATTCCAAACATTACATCGGTATACCATGAAAGATTAAGCTCCCATGCCATCAGCCGGAGAATCATCAGGGAATGTTCGGGCTTCCACTCCTCCGGTTTATAGTTGAGTATATCAAATTCCAGGGGAAGCTGCTTTGAATTTTTTTCAATAAAACTATTAACACCGCTGCAGTATGACTGAAGAAGCGATTTCGATTTTGGGGAAAGCTTATTATATAACTTTGCCCCAGTTTTATTTATTCCTATAGTCCTGAAAAGTATGTCGTAATCCAAAGCATCTTTTCCCAATATTTCCGACAATCTTCCCTGAGCAACTCTTCTCGCTATGTCCATCTGCCACAGGCGGTCCTGCGCATGCATATACCCAAGAGTAAAATACATATCATTCTCATTGTCGGCAAAGATCTGGCTTACCCCAAGCTCACTTTTATAAATGTTAACCCTGCTTGAAATTTCTTTTACTTTCAGTACACCGGACTCTTCGTAAAAAGATTTTTTCGTAAGATTATTAAACAGAACCCCTATAGTAATCAAAACAATTATCAATAAAATTAAAACACCGAAGATATTTTTAAAAATTGAATTCAATAAAAATTATTTTGGGTTATAAAATATATTCTATTTAATATTTTAAATTACTCATTCAAATATTGTTTTTATAGAATAAAAAATTTATCCGGCCTAACTGCCCATAATAAATTATAAATTATAAATTACAAATTTTTCTCTAATTTCGGTAAAATGTTTACAGGTAAGAAGTTTTTTTTTGTCATCCTTAACGAATCTGCCTCGCAAGCTCGGCAAGGCGGGATAATTTATAATTTATAAAAACATATTTGACCGATGTGGCAGTAGTGTCCAAATTAATTTACTTTTATTGTTAATTGAAGAATAGTTAGGAGTAAGGAAATAATAATTGAATATTTTTGTCGTAAGATTTTCATTTTATCGCTTCATATTTTATTTTGGTCTTTTCGCATCTCATTTTGATTAGTTCCGGAAACATTTTGGGTGTTCCGGAAACATTTTGGGTGTTCCGGAAAC